>CALIQN010000134.1 GCA_938044045.1 uncultured Peptococcaceae bacterium | reverse complement strand
AAGGACAAAGGAAAAGATAAGCTGGTTCCGTTAATAATCATTGAATTGTTGTGGAAATTGATTTCAAGTTTTTTGTGTGTTGTTTTCTTAAATAAATTAAACATATTACTACCTTTTCTTAAGTTTCTTCCAGATAAATCTTGATCGCTTGGTATTCCTGCTCTTTAGCATAGGCAAACACCACTGAGGGTGGAATACTCACATCATAATCCAAGAATATTTTCACCATCAGATGTTGGATTAATAATCACCATTATTTTATTCATATACCATTCTCTTTAAAGATATGGCAAAAATTCTAGTAACTGACTATATCATTTACGCTATTGAAACTCCATCTATAAGATTGCAGGGTCACATTCAATAACTCATTAAAAAGATTGAAGCGACAATAGTTTAACTCCTACACGTCTTTCTTAGATAAACTTACATAGTCTGTCAGGTACAAAACGCCTGAAACTAAAGCTAATATACAAGAAAAATAGGAAAAAAAGGGGGCAAAGCCAAGAATGGATGCAGTAAACAGAAACTGATAGGTTTTCTTGTTGACTTTTGAGTTCTCATCATGGTGAAAAAATGCGAGAAAAGCCAAAATTAGCAATATAAAACAGGTGAAATAGACCATATTTCTCAAATCAGGAACCTCAACAAACCGAGAGATTAAATAGAAAATTTTTCCTCCCTCACTATCAGAAGAGGCATAAACTATCACATAAAATCCAATTATGGCACTAATTCCGTTTATGAGTAATAATTTTTTTGATTTCACTATTTATTAAACCTTTCTATTATACCTAAAATGGAAGTACACCAGCCATCAAACCTTGAGCAATAAAACAACTATTAATTTGAAAGTCTGAAAAATATTCTTTATCCCAAATCATCTTATTTCTCCAACCCTACTAGCTATACTAGAAATTATGTTTAAACTCACCAAGCTACTTTAAGACGTAAAAGATTTTCTTCTTTAAAAGGTCTTTACTCTTTTACCAGCAAAGCTACTCACTCACAATAAATTTAATTTGACTATTGCATTTCTTCCATCGCTTCTTTCACAT
>CALIQN010000133.1 GCA_938044045.1 uncultured Peptococcaceae bacterium | reverse complement strand
ATATATTTTTAAAAAAATTTGTGCTAAAATCCTCTTTGATTAAACTAATGAGGAAAGGAGAAGCCACCACTGATGTTTTATTTTATTAGAAAACTCATTAAATTACTCTTTAAATTGGTCAAACTTACCCTATCTCTAATAATTCTCCTCATTATCTCCACCATTGCCATGAATCTTTTTGTCGTTTCCTCTGCTGATCATCTCTATACCATTGAAGATAACTTAGAAGTGCGCGACAATGCTTTTGTTTTAGGTGCTTCTGTTTTACCTAATAAAACACCTAGTCCAATTTTAGCAGAACGCTTAGATGGTGCTATTAACCTCTATCAAAAGGGCCTAGTAAAAAAAATCATTTTATCTGGTGATGGTAGAACAAATGAATATAACGAAGTAGAAGCCATGTACTCTTATGTACTCTACAAAGGTGTTCCTGCCAGTGCAATTATGAAAGATTATCAAGGGCTTTCCACAGATATTAGTCTAAAAAACTATAAAAATACCTATCCTGATGAATCGCTTTATATCGTTACACAACGTTACCATCTTTATCGCAGCCTTTTTATTGCCAAAAAATTAGACTTAGATGCCTATGGTCTTGCTTCAGATACCAAACGATGGGGAAATAGTGACCATCATATTGAAAGAGAGTTTTTCTCTCGTATCAAGGCTTTTTTGAACTACAGTTTCCCCCAGTTACCTCCAGTTGTTTATCAAGTTGGAAATCTTATCGAAGAAAAGATACGCCCTCTCTTCTACTAGCTTATCACTAAAACTTTAATAGAAATTTCATAAATAGCAAAAACAAAAAAACTAGCCGAGCTTTCTTCTAAAGAAAAGCTTGGCTAGTTTTTTATTTCCATTTTATCTTTCTAATACAATCGTTGTCCTATAGGTGAAGATGAATAATTTTCGTTCGTTTTAATTTATCTGCAAAGTACATCCATACCTTAGTTTTAAACTTTAAACCTTTACACGTTTTAAGGGCTTCTTTAAAAAAGCCCTCCACACCAAGCAAAGTCGTTTGGGTTTCATTGGCAAAATCCAGGGGCTCTTCTACACTAAAATACATCTTTGCATTTTTATTGCCTGTTTTTTCCACATACTTGTTGGCAACCTTTAATCCCGCAGCATTCGTCGCGTCAAAAACCAGCTCACCTTTTAAAAATAGCGCTCGCATTTTCTTCACCATAGTAACGACACGTTCTTTAGGAAAATACTGATAAACACCGGAAACCACAATCATCGTAGGTAGAGTTGTGTCAATCTCTTTAACCCAATCAAGAGTAAACATATCTTTAGCAATTAGTCTTTCATTTTTACCCTCTCCTAGCAATTTTTCTCTAATCGCTATCACACTAGGTAAATCCACTTGATAAAAATTCGCCCTCTCATTCTCTAGACGATCAAAGGCCGTCTCCAAACCTGCGCCTAAAAA
This sequence comes from uncultured Peptococcaceae bacterium, assembly GCA_938044045.1. Classification (GTDB taxonomy): domain Bacteria; phylum Bacillota; class Peptococcia; order Peptococcales; family Peptococcaceae; genus CALIQN01. The sequence continues at coordinate 598 of CALIQN010000133.1, read as the reverse complement.
GATAACATTTCCTGTGGGATTTTTTCTAAGAAACTTTAAAATCTTTTGATCAATGACAAACTGCCTAGAAGCACTTGCAAAGCACATATACTCAGAAGAATTTTCCTTGATGCTTTGCACAGGAAGATAAGGCGCCAAAGAAATTGCTCTTTTGTCATAAAAATAATCTGGAAATCGCTTTGATACATAAATCCTTGAGACTAGCGGAATGTATAAGGTAGCTTCCACGCCATCTAATTGATTAATCTCTCCCATTGTGATCACCACCCCCTATACCACTTATATCAGTTTGTATTGACTATAAAACGTAATTTACCCAACCTATTGTACTATCCTCTTCTTTAATACCTAAAAGACTCTGCTAGCTTGGCTTTTTCCACCAAGTTTTGGTACAGTTTTGAGGTCTTAAGTAGGCTATCATGAGTGCCTTCACACTCTACCTTACCTTTATCAAGTACCACTATCTTATTAACATTTTCAATCGATTTTAAGCGATGTGAAATAATCACAACCGTCTTATCTTTCATCAAAAGATTAAGACTTTCTTGAATTTTTTGCTCATTTTCAACATCAAGACTGGCCGCAATTTCATCTAAAA
>CALIQN010000132.1 GCA_938044045.1 uncultured Peptococcaceae bacterium | reverse complement strand
TAATAACGCCTGAAAGCGCCCTATCAATTTAATTGATAGGGTGCTTTTTTATGTCATTAGATGGAAAAAACAAGAAGCATAGTGTAGAATAATGGGGAGTAGAAAAGAATAGAGGGATAGCATGTACGAATGGCTTTTGAATCTACCTGCAATATTACAGCCAATTAATCTTTTAGATATTACCATTATTGCTGTGGTTGTTTATAAATTGATTATGATGTTGAAAGGCACAAGAGCTGAACAGCTTGTTAAAGGCATAGTAATTATTTTAATTATTAGTATTATCAGTGAATATTTAGGTTTGATTGCAGTGAATTGGATTTTAATTCAGTTGCAAAAGATGTTAGTAATAGCCATACCAATTCTTTTTGCGCCTGAATTGAGAAAGGTGCTTTCTAATTTAGGACAAAAGAGACTAGGTAATATTTTTTTCAAAGAGAACTTAGATGGGGATGCAACCATTTTAGTTGAAAGCCTTATGGGCACGATGATAGCCAATAGTGCTGAAAAAACAGGTGTCTTGATTGCTGTTCAAAGACAGGACAGTTTACTAGAGTATATTAACACAGGTATTAAACTTGATAGTGAGGTTTCCACTGCCCTACTGAATAATATTTTTGTGGTCAATACACCTTTACATGATGGCGCTGTAATTATAAAAGAAAATCGTATTGCTGCTGCAGCCTGCTACCTTCCATTGACTGATAGTCGTACGATTTCTAAAGCGTTAGGGACAAGGCATAGGGCAGCTATAGGATTGACTGAACAGACTGATGCTGTGGTATTGATTGTTTCTGAAGAAACAGGAGCTATGTCCATTGCTCAAAATGGTAAACTATTTCATGATTTATCACGCAAAGATCTTTATACCTTACTTTCAGAGTCTTTAGTGATTGATGAGACAAAGAAAACAATTTTAGGTAAGTGGAGGATAGGCTAATGAGTAAAACGAGAGAAAAAGGTAATCTTCCACGTAAGGTTGTGTCTATTTTAATTGCGCTTTTGATATGGTCTTATGTTGGCAGTATTGAAAATCCAACTGTAACAAGAGTGATTCAGGTGCCTATTTCTGTTGAAAATTTACATACAAGCTATGGCTCAAAATTAAAAGAAGGACAAGTTAGTTTGACTGTAATTGGTAGAAATCGTCAGTTGCAGAGTTTAACTTCTGCAGATTTTTCTGCAACGGTAGATATGCAATCAGCACATATAGGGGAAAATTATATTACACCAACTGTAAAATCTCCAGTTGGTGTAAAAGTGCAGCGGATGTTTCCAGAAAAAATCACTATCAGTGTTCGACCTTTAGAATCTAAAAAAGTACCTTTAAATTTGATCACAAAGGGCAATTTACAAGAAGGCTTACGTTTTGGGGAGAGACCAAGTTTACCAATAGATGAGATAACGGTCTACGCTTCAAGTGATGTTTTGGATGTTGTCAATCAAGGGGTTGTTGAGCTTGATTTAGCAAAATATACCACTAAAACAACAGTAGAATTACCTATTGTATTTTTAGATAGTTATGGTAATGTTATTTCTTCACAGGATATTAAGGTAAATGAAAGTTCTGTAAAAGTAGATTTATCAATTATCCAAGAAAGTTCTAAAGAACTGCCAATTGATGTGGTCTTTTCGGGGGAATTACCAAAAGGTTATGTACTTGGTGATATTATTTTGAATAAATCATCTATTGTGGTTTATGGTGAAGAAAAGGTATTATCAAAAATACAAAAAATTAGTACCAAAAAAATTAAATTGAATGAACTTAAGGATACTACTGTAATGGCTGTGGATTTGGATTTACCGATAGAGTTAGCAATAAAAGATGTAAAACCAATAGAGGTAACAATTAACATAAAAAAAGTAAATGCATAAATGAATAAAGAGGAGATTGTATGGGAAGATATTTTGGTACAGACGGCATCAGAGGAAAAGTCAATGATAAGTTGACTTCACAATTGGCTCATGACCTAGGGCTGGCTGTCGGAAAAATGTTAAATGAGATAAATGGACAGGGATCAAAAACTGTTGTAATAGGAAGAGATAGTAGAAATTCTGGCACAATGTTAGAACATGCACTGAGTTCAGGTTTAATGGCACAAGGCTATCATGTGATTAGTTTGGGGCAAATTCCGACACCAGCTATTGCTTATCTAACAAGATACTATAAGGCAAGATTGGGTGTAGTAATTTCTGCTTCTCATAATCCTTATTGGGATAATGGTATTAAGTTCTTTGATCATGAGGGAAAAAAACTTCGTGATGATTTAGAGCATTTGATTGAAACGTATTTAGAAGAAGATTTTACACTAGAAACAAGTGTAGAAAATATTGGACAATATACGATTGAAACAGAAGGCAAAGAAATCTATAAAACATTTTTAAAGGACCAATATGAGCACTTTGGTAAGAAGAAAAAAGTGATTCTTGATATGGCAAATGGTGCGAGCAGTGGGCTAGCAGATGCTCTTTTTAGAGATTTAGGGCTAGAAGTGATTGCTATAGGTGATAGCCCAGATGGTATTAATATCAATGATCATTGTGGCTCAACACACTTAGAAGCTTTAAAGGAAAAAGTGCAGAATGAAAGAGCAGATTTTGGTTTTGCCTTTGATGGTGATGCAGATCGTTTTTTAGCAATAGATGAGTATGGTGAAGTCTTAGATGGAGATATTTTACTCTATATTTATGCTATCTATCTTAAAGAACGTCATGCTTTGGCAAATAATACTTTAGTGGCGACAGTCATGAGTAATTTAGGGCTTCGTAAGGCTCTAGAAGTGGCTGATATTACATTTGTAGAAACTGCAGTTGGTGATCGCTTTGTTAGCCAAGGTATGCAAGAACATCAAGCAAATTTAGGTGGAGAACAGTCAGGTCATCTTATCTTTAGTGAATACAACACTACTGGAGATGGTCTCTTGAGTGCAATTATGCTCTTAAATGTTATTTTTTCTTCTGATAAGCCCTTATCTGAATTAAGAAAATCATTAAAGCTTTATCCACAGGTTTTAGTCAATGTCAATGTTAAAAATAAAGATGGTTGGGAAAGTAATACTGCGATTAAAGATGAGATTAAAAAGCAAGAAACTAGCCTGGGCGGTGAGGGTAGAATTTTGGTGAGAGCTTCAGGGACTGAACCACTGATTCGGGTCATGATAGAGGGGAAAGATCAAGAAAAAATTGAAGTAATGGCAAAAGAGTTAGCTGATTTTATTGAAAAAGTGTTAGGCTAAAATGATAAAAGGGATAGGCACCGATATTGTAAGTTTGGAGCGTATTAATCAAGTGAGGCTAAAGCATATTGGTTTTAGCAAAAGGATACTTACGCCCAATGAAGAAAAATTGTATTTGAAAAACTTAGATTTGGCTTTTTTAGCAGGTCGCTTTGCAGCTAAAGAAGCCATATCTAAGGCATTAGGTGTGGGAATTGGTAAGTTAAGTTGGCAAAATATAGAAATTTTACCAAATGCTTTTGGCAAACCTGATGTCATTTTTTTGGGTGACTTACAAGATTTAATGATGAAAGAGACAAGAGTACATTTATCAATTAGTCATGAAAAGGATTATGCAGTGGCAACAGCCATTTGGGAGGCAATATGATACCAGTAGTAAATCGAGAAACCATTTATAGTTTGGACAAAAAAGCTAGTCAAACTTATCATATTGCGCCCGCTATTTTAATGGAACGTGCGGGTGTAGCAATTTATCACAAGATGAAGCAAGAAGGTTATTTTACAAAAAAACGCCATATTACAATCATCGTTCATCCAGGAAATAATGGTGGTGATGGTCTTGTTTTAGCGAGGGAATTAAAAAAAGCAGGTCATGATATTCTTTTAATTAGTTTTGAAGAAAACAATAGAAAATCCCCCTTATTTCAAGAAAATCTACTAGCCCTTCAAGCGATGAAGGTACCCAAGGTAAGTGTGAAATATCATAAAGACTTAAAAGATATTAATGTATTGATTAATTGTTCTGATATGATTATTGATGCTTTGTTTGGTGTTGGATTAAATAGAAGATTGAGTCCTCTTGCCAATGACTTGATTGATTTATGTAATAAAAATACAAGCTGTACAAAAATTAGCATAGATGTGCCAAGTGGTTTAGATAGCGATACAGGTTTAAATTATGGCAATGTTTTTTGTGCAGATCATACTTACACCCTTGTTGCGCCCAAAATAGGGTTTTATCTTAATAACGCAGAACAGTATCTTGGAAAATTAACAATCTGTGCAATTGGCTTACCAAGAGAACTAATGGATACCTTTAAGACAGAGATGTATTATTTGACTGAGCGTGATTTAAAAAAATATTATCCCAAACGCTATGTGAATGGGCATAAGGGTAGCTATGGGCATTTAGGGCTTGTGATGGGAAGCAGTAGCATGTTAGGTGCACTTCTATTGGCTTCTAAAAGTGCTATGCATATGGGACTTGGGAAGTTGAGTACTTATATTTCAGAAAAACAGTATCGCCATTATATGCAGTTGATACCAGAAGCGATTGCTCATCTTCATGGTAAGCCGTTAAAGAATTTTATAGAAAATGTGAATTGTTTAATTTGTGGTTGTGGTTTGGGCTTGGGAGACTTAGAATTAGATTTTGTAAAAACAATACTGACTTGTGCCAAGAATTCAGTAGTTTTGGATGCTGACGCTTTAACATTAGTGGCAAAACATCGTCTAAACTTAGCAGATCATCAGACTAAAAATTTTGTGATTACACCACATCCTAAAGAATTTGCACGTTTGATACAAAAAGATGTGAGAGCTATTTTAGAAAATCGTGTCTTTCTAGCGCGACAATTTGCCACTAAAAATAATCTAACCCTTGTTTTAAAGGGAGAAAATACTTTAATTGCAACTAAAGATGGGAAAGTTTATATCAATTCTTTAAATTCTTCTGTCCTTTCTAAAGCAGGTAGTGGAGATGTTCTAGCAGGTATGATAGGTAGTTTATTGGCTAGAGGGATGTCTGCTGAAAGGGCAAGTACAGTGGCCGTAATGCTTCATGGTAAGGTGGCGCAATTAATAGAGAAGAATTATGGTGCCTATGCTGGACAAACAAGTCAATTGATTAGAATGGTGGGTAAGTACTTAAGGTATTTAGAAAAGAGAGAAAAGAGGAGATTGTATGAGCCATGAAAGTGTCAAACGTGGTGATATTTTCTATGCAGACTTAGGAAGTGATGTTGTTGGAAGTGAGCAAAAAGGTCTGAGACCAGTTGTTATTGTGCAAAATGATATTGGTAATTTACATAGTCCGACCACCATTGTAGTACCTGTTACTGCTAAACACGATAAAACCCATATGCCAACGCATGTTTGTATTCCTCATGCCACTTCATGTTTAACCAAGAATTCAGTAATTTTAGTGGAACAATTACGCACCATTGATAAGACAAGGTTAAAAAATAAATTATGCACTTTAAATGATGATGCTATGAAGCAAATCGATGTGGCACTAAAAGTTAGTTTGGGTTTATAACAGGAGTAGAAAATGTGGGCAATAAAAAATGCAACAATTCATACAGTAAGTGATGGCATTATTAAAAATGGAGATGTTATCATTGATAATAATGGTAAAATAAGTGAGGTTAGTCAAAGACTGGATTTATCTGGTATGGAGAGTGTTTATGAGGCAAATGAAAAACCTTTGACCCCAGGATTAATAGACGTACATACACATTTGGGTATTGAGGAAGAAATTCATCCAGAAGGTGAAGATACTAACGAAATGACAAGTCCCATAACGCCAGAATTAAGAGCAATAGATGGGGTGAATTTCTTTGATATAGGTTTTAAGGATGCAATTGATGGTGGCGTGACCACTGTGATGATTACCATGGGCAGTGCAAATGTTATCGGTGGTGTGACTGCAACCGTAAAGACAGCAGGTACAAGTATTGATAAACAGATACTTTCAAAGGCATCAGGGTTGAAAATGGCTTTTGGAGAAAACCCTAAGCGCGTGTATGGAAAGAAAAATCTTGCTCCTCAAACGAGAATGTCGATTATGGCACTAGCACGCCAAGCCTTTCAAGATGCCTTGTTTTATAAAACACAGAGAGATAAAGGCTCGGTTGGTTATAATTTAGGGAAAGAAAATCTTCTTTTGGCGCTAGAACGTAAAATACCAGTGCGTCTACATGCCCATCGTGCTGATGATTTATTGCAAGCGCTTGAACTGAGAGATGAGTTTAATTTAGATATGGTATTAGAGCATTGTACAGATGCAAAAAGGATAGCTCAAATTTTAAAAGCGAAAGGTGCAATTTGTGCTATAGGACCAGCTTTTGTTAATCGCGCAAAGGTAGAGATGGAAAATGTGAGTTATGATTTAGGAAAAGCCTTAGAGAAAGAGGGTGTACCATTTTCTATTTTAACGGATCATCCAGTGAATCCTATTGGTTATCTTTCTATTTGTGTAGGGATGTATATTCGCTATGGTCTTAATCCAACAGTAGCATTAAAAGCAGTTACTTTAAATGCTGCTAAAACTTTAAAATTAGAAGATAGGCTTGGGAGTATAGCGGTAGGTAAAGATGCAGACTTGGTCTTATGGACGGATGAGCCATTTACGATGTGTGCTAAAAGTGAACTCGTTTGTATTGATGGCAAACGATACAAATAGAAAATAAGCTAGTCTTAGTGCAAGATGCAGCAAGACTAGCTTATTTTTTGACAGAATTTTATCTGCAATGGCTGTGGTACAAAGATTCATTTTGATCCAGTTGTTGAAATAATTTAACTATCTGTAAAAAGGTTGACGAGTTTCTATATAACGAAAGGAGCGTAAAAAATGAAAACTATTGATGTTTACCAGTGTGAACTGGACAAGACAATCCCCCTTGAATATGTGGGGCGTGTCAAATATATCGGTGAGAGTTTTGGTGTAGATAGTTTAACTAATGGGAAAGAATATAATCTCGTCAAAGATAAAACTGGATGGGTAAAGGTTGTTGATGACAGCGAAGAGGATTACGTTTATGATCTTCTCAACCCTAGACCTGGCAATAATTCTAGCGAAGGCGGTATCTTTATCATCGTTGATGACCCATCAGGTATTTTAAAAAATCGAGGTCTGAAACAACCGAGTGAGATAGAGAAAGTTTTAGACTAATGCAGGAATTTAAAACAATTTATCATATTTTAAAAGCCTTACTTCTGGCGATGGAGACAGGTGAACTTGATAAAGACAGGATAAGCTCAGACACTCTTAATGTAAGCGAGAATAAAAGGCGTGAATTAATTATTCTTTTAGCCGAAGAGGGTTATATTAAAGGTTTACTTCATAAGCGGTATATCGATGGTGGTGTTGCTTATCAGGATGATGATATTAAAATCACATTAAAAGGCATAGAGTATTTGGAAGACAACAGCATGATGAAAAAGGCGGCTAATTCGGCAAAGGGCGTTATTGATATGGTGCTATAGTGCTTGACGAGGTGGAGCAATAGTGCTACACTGTCTTAAGACAAGTAATTAGGAGTAGTCAAACGCAGAAAAAAGCGACCAACGGCAATTGGTCGCTTTTTTGTTGGGCTAATCGTTCTTAAAGATACTATCTAGCCACTTGACGAGGTAATGACAAATTGCCCCGCCTATGACAGTACCAGAAATTAGGAGTAGAAAATCAAACACAGTATCACCTCCTCACTGCCGTGAGATTGTGAAGAACGACAAAAACAGTATAACATATTAGCCCCAGCAGGGTGTTTTTTTATGCCCAAAACGTGCTTAAGGCTCAAAACTATGCAAGGAATTGGTCAACAAAGACGATAAAAAAGGAGGCTCTAAGATGGGCGAAG
>CALIQN010000131.1 GCA_938044045.1 uncultured Peptococcaceae bacterium | reverse complement strand
CATTTTATCCCTCTATTCTTTCTTGATTTCTAACTTCTTGCATTTCTGATATAGACCGGTTACTACCCCATTCCCTCCTAAGGCATGATAGGCATTATACAGTGTTTCCATCGAAGTCAATTCTTGTACACTCATATAGCCTTGTGCGAGATAGCGCTCACAGCTGTGTATCAGACGATATTGACCTATCGCCAGCAACATAGCGTCTTGTCGCCTATTTCTAGTAAACTGCTTGTAAATAATACCTCCAGCCATACAAGCTGTTGCTAGAGAACTTAGGAGGGTAATCACACTCCAGTCCATCACTAACTTAATCAAATGCTCCATATTTCACCCCCTTTCTTCTTTTTCCGGGCAACAAAAATAGACAGTTTTATGACTTGTCTAGGTCATTATTTTATTTTCCTACTTGCGATAAACGCCACTTTATAGGACACTAGGGAAAAACCTTAGGAGCGTGATTATCATGGACTTTTTGAAAAAACATTTTCAAGAATGGCAAAAGACTATAGCCCCTGTTCAAGATGCGCGTAAAAAAATATATATCGGTTTGGTATTTCCACTTCTCCCTTGGCTCTTATTTGGTCGCTACCTTATAGAATCAGAAAGCACTAATAATGTTATCATACCATGGATAACTATTTATTTTTACGTGATGTTCTATCTTATTACTATTTTATTCACTTCACAAAATATTAGTTGGGATGTCATAGGTGCCAATGCCTGTCTTTTTTCTTTTTTTATCTTAAAACCCCTAATCTATCTTCACTTTTTAGGCACCGCTACCATGACACCAGAACAACAATCAGATTGTCTATTTGATGTTCTAGTGTCTGGCAGTCTTTTGTTGTTTATGGCAGTCTTAATTATTTTCAGAGAAATTTTCCTTATTCTAGGACGATAACTCTGTATTTTTCTTCTATATATTTTATAAGCTCATCACTATTTGCATTCATTGATAAGATATCCCACCATTTTCTATTACTATCTAAGTGTTTCTCTCCCATATCTATAACATCTGTTTGTCTCAAAACTAAATTTGAAATGATACGTACAATAGCACTTGGTGCATATTGTTCTACTGACGCAATAACGCTAGGTGCATAATGACCAAATATCTCCCATTTTAAAGACGCAGTGGTAATGTTAATGGATTGATGATGAATAGTGCTATAGACATATTTGCACTCATTAGCCACTTTTCTTGCCCCATAACGCCATAACGCTGTTTCAAGATTACTATCATTCAATAGCCTAATAACCCCTCTAGTGCCAAAGTTGGCATACACATAGTCATTCCCTCTAAGGGTTACCTTTCTGTACCATCTACCTTGATATTCCATTGTTTTTCTCCTTTCAAATTCACCAAAAATAAAAGCACCTATCTTACTTGATAGGTGCTTTTTGTGGCTTTATGCCTATTCTTCCGTTTTAGCAATATTACCATCTGCGTCATACCCTAGTGCCTTGAGGTCTTCAAGTACAGCATCACGCCACATTGATGGTACTTGTCTCACCCTCTTGTTGTCTGGATTGCAGGTTCTACGATGGGCAATTACTAGCCCCACATACAAGTCTTGCATATTTTTCACCCCCTTTCGTGGAATAATCGACATAAAAAATAGCGCTATAATAGCGCTTACATTCAGTAATTTTATTAAATTTTTCATTTATTCTCACCTTTATCTGTTAAGGCTTCATAAATTGTTGCAAGCGTTTCGTCTACTTGTATACTACGTTTTTTATCATCTTCATACATTGTTGCAACAGCATCTTCTAAGGCTAATATAGATGTTGCGAGCTTATTTACTTTTTCATCTAGGCTTATTTTTTCTTCATCTGGCGTTGGCACGGTTTCTTTTGACGTGACTTCTTCACTTGGCTTGATGTATTCAGCGATTAACCCATTCTCATAGGTTTCTCGAATATACAAAAGCCCATCTTTTTCAAATTCTTCATGCATCATCTAAACCACCACCTCATAATCAATTTCATATGAGCCATAATAACCGGTACTGGCACGATCTGTTTTATGTTGTATTCGCACTTGCAATGAATTATTAAAATAAATAGGCTCAACAAATATTGCTTGCTTTGAAAAATCATTACCATAGCTACGCCTTTCCTTATATTGTAATGTTTGCTTGGAAGTAGACGGATAAATCAAATCCCTTTCTCTATCAAAATCTAAATCTGGTGCAGATTTTAATAAAAATCCAGTACTATAACCACCACCTAAATAAAACAAGACTCTACCATCAATTAAAATCATTATTTCGAATTGAACATCAGCGAGTTTTTCCCCGCTTAAAATATAAAGTCTACGCAAACAGCCTGCACCAGTGACATTTAAAACAGTGTAGATTGCATCAAAGGCGACAGTTTGGTTAGTTACACGTTTATGAACCCTAGGCTTGAATTTATTATTTAGAGCAGTTGCAAGATTACTTGTCCACGTTGAACTACTCAACGCTGTACTTGCCGGGGCTCTGCTTGAGATAGTGGCATCCAAATAA
>CALIQN010000130.1 GCA_938044045.1 uncultured Peptococcaceae bacterium | reverse complement strand
ATTGCTCGTAATGCTATTGATAATAATGGCAAAATTATAATAGCTGATAACATAGAACAGGCTATTGAGATATCAAATGAAATTGCACCAGAACATCTGGCTTTATATGTAAAAAATTCTTTTAACTATCTTGATGATATTATTCATGCAGGTTCAATTTTTTTAGGAGAATATACACCAGAAGTACTTGGAGATTATTTTTCTGGCGTCAATCATATTTTGCCAACTATGGGTACAGCAAGATTTTCTAGTCCATTAGGTGTAGATGATTTTGTAAAACGAGTACAATATTCACATTATACAAAAGAAGCACTCATGCATGTAGTAGATGATGTTGCTTTTTTTGCAAAAAAAGAAGGGCTGACAGCTCATGCGAATAGTATCAAGATACGCAAAATATATGAAAATATTGAGGGAAATCAATGAGAGTAACTGAGATTACAAGAAAAACTGCAGAAACAAAGATATCTTTAAAATTAAATATTGATGGTACAGGAAAATCGAATATTAATACAGGTATTGGTTTTTTAGATCATATGTTGGTGCTTTTTTCATCACATGCAAAATTTGACCTTGATCTTCATTGCGATGGAGATGTGCATGTTGATTTTCATCACAGCACAGAAGATATTGGGATATGTTTAGGTCTAGCGTTCCAAAAACTTGTAGAAGATAAAAGAGGGTTACATCGCTATGGTAGTATGATTCTTCCAATGGATGAGGCATTGATTTTATCAGCTATTGATATATCAGGAAGAAGCACTTTAGTATATGAGGTAGCGATTCCGAGTCTAAAAGTGGGAGAATTTGATACAGAACTGGTCAAGGAATTTTGGTTAGCTTTGGTAAGAAATTTTACTATATCATTGCATATAAGAATGCTTTCTGGAGAGAATTCTCATCATATTATAGAAGGAATTTTTAAATCTGTAGCAAGAAGCCTAAAAGAAGCGTTATCTTTAGATCAGAATTATTTAGATGAAATTCCATCTACGAAAGGGATACTATAATGATAGTGATTGTTGATTATGGTGTGGGGAATTTATTTTCACTAAAAAGTTCATTTGCTAAAATTGGTATTGAAACAATTGTCAGTGGTGATAAAAGAGAGATAGAAAAAGCAGATAAGTTAATTTTACCAGGTGTGGGTGCATTCGAAGACGCAGCCAAGAAGCTAAGAGAAAATGGATTAGGTGATCTTGTTATAAAAAAAGCAAAGCAAGGTACCCCGCTTTTAGGAATATGCTTGGGCATGCAACTTTTATTTGAAAAAAGCTTTGAATTTGGAGAACATAAGGGATTGGGTTTATTGAAAGGTGAAATTCAGCCCATGATCCTACCAAATGAATATAAAATTCCTCATATTGGTTGGAACAAATTACATCTTTTAGATGATGAAAGTCGTATATTAAAGTATGTTAATGAGGGAGAGTATGTCTATTTTGTCCACTCTTATCATGCTAGAAAATGTAAAGAAGTCACTCGAGCAGTTACAGATTATGGCGATGAGATTACAGCGGTAGTTGAAGATGGCAATGTATTTGGTTGTCAATTTCACCCTGAAAAAAGCTCAACAGTTGGGCTGCGTATTTTACAGGCTTTTTCTGAAATAGATTAGGAGATAAACGATGAAAATTTTTCCAGCGATTGATTTATATGGAGGAAAGGCAGTAAGACTTTTATATGGTGATTTTAATAAGGTAAAAGTTTATGCTGATAATCCGTTATTCTTACTTGAGAATTTTCAAAAAGAAGGAGCAGAGTACTTACACATTGTGGATCTTGATGGTGCAAAAAATGGCAAGACGGATAACATTGATTTAATTACTGAAATTGTGAAGAAATCAAATTTCTTTGTTCAAGTCGGTGGAGGTATTCGAAACTTAGATACTATCAAAAGATATATAGATATAGGTGTTGATAGAGTAATTTTAGGTACAGCAGCACTCAATAATAGGCTATTCCTAGAAAAGTCTTTAGAAAACTTTCAAGATAAAGTTGCTGTTTCAGTAGATATAAAGGATAGCTGTGTAGCAATTAAAGGTTGGTTAGAGAAATCTAATGTTTCTGCGATGGATTTTACAAACCAATTAGAGCAATTAGGGGTTAAGACAATTATTGTTACAGATATTTCTAAAGATGGTGCTATGCAAGGCACTAATTTGCAACTTTACAGCATGCTATCAGAAAAATTAAGTTTGGATGTTATTGCTTCAGGTGGCGTTTCTTCTATAAAGGATATTGATAATCTAAGAAAATTGGGGATCTATGGTGCAATTATTGGAAAGGCCTACTATGAAGAGGCAATTTCTTTAAGAGAAGCAATAAAGGTGGCGCAATGATTACAAAAAGAATTATACCTTGTTTAGATGTTATTGGTGATAATGTTGTTAAAGGTGTAAATTTTAAAAATTTGCAGCAATTGGATTCACCTATTACTTTAGCTAAATATTATAGTGAGACGGGTGCCGATGAATTAGTTTTTTATGATATTACTGCTTCAGTTGAGAATAGAAAGGTGTTCGCTGAAATTTTAAAAAAAGTTGCTAGAGAAGTTTTTATTCCTTTAACTGTTGGTGGTGGTATTTCAACTTTAGAAGATTTTGAAAGAGTACTTAATTGTGGTGCAGATAAGGTTAGTGTTAATTCTGGCGCCATAAAAAATCCTAGATTAATTAGTGAGGCGGTTAGAGTTTATGGAAGTCAATGTGTGATTCTATCTGCTGATATCAAACGTAATGAAAAAGGTGGTTTTTCTTTATTTGCTGAGGGTGGAAGAAGAGATACAGAAATTGATGCTATTGAATGGATAAAGCGTGCAGAAGCTATGGGTGTTGGCGAACTTGTTGTGAATTCTATTGATGCTGATGGTATGAAAGAGGGTTTTGATTTAAAGATGCTTGAAGCAGTATCTAATGCTGTTAAAGTACCAATCATAGCATCAGGTGGAGCAGGATGTCAGGAAGATTTCTATACCCTTTTTAAGATGCAACCAAAGGTTGATGCTGGCTTAGCGGCCTCAGTATTCCATTCAAAACAAATTGATATCAGAACATTAAAGCAGTATTTAAAAAATAAAGAAATAGAGGTAAGGGAGATATAGGTATGGTAGAAATTACAGACTTGAAATTTGATGATAGTGGATTAATTCCAGCTATTGTTATAGATTCTGCTACAAAACAAGTATTGATGCTTGCTTATATGAATCAAGAAAGTTTGAAAATATCTGAGGAAAAAGGTTTAGCTTGTTTTTATTCTCGCTCCAGACAAAAGCTTTGGTTGAAGGGAGAAACAAGTGGGAATTACCAAAAAATAATTTCTATTACAACAGATTGTGACCGTGATACGCTTAAAGTAGTTGTAGAGCCTATGGGGCCTGCTTGCCATTTAGGCAACTTTTCCTGTTTTGTGGATAAAGTCTGGGAAAATGATGAAAAACAAGACTTTTCTATCCAAAGCTTAATGGAATTACTTTTAGAGAGAAAGGAAAATAAACCAGAGGGTTCCTATACAACCTATCTTTTTGAAAAAGGAATCGATAAAATTTTAAAAAAAGTAGGGGAAGAAGTAACGGAGGTTGTTATTGCAGCTAAGTCAGAAGATAAAAAGGAAACAATTTATGAAATTTCTGATTTAATATATCATCTTATGGTATTAATGGCAGAAATGGGGATAGGTGTAGAGGATATCTATCAAGAACTCTCCTCTAGACAAATCATTGATCATAAGACAAAATAGGTAAATTAATGTGATTATAAAAAAAGACTATCATATGCACACAACTTTTTGTGATGGGCAAAATACGCCTAGAGAGATGGTAGAGGCAGGAATTAATAAAGGTTTTCAAACCCTTGGATTTTCTGGACATTCTTACACATTTTTTGACGAGAGTTGGTGTATGACAAAGAAAGGCACTAGGGCTTATATTAAGGAAATTACACAATTAAAAATAGAGTATAAATCAAAGATTGAAATTCTATGTGGTATTGAGCAAGATTATTATTCTGATATGAGCATAGATGACTACGATTATGTTATTGGTTCAGTACATTACCTTAAAAAAAATGGGGTGTATTTACCAGTTGATGAAAGTAAGGAAATTCTTCTCGAAATTGTCAGAGATTTTTATGTAGGCGATATCTATACACTAATAGAAGATTACTATTTAACAGTCGCAGATGTTAGAAGAAAAACACAGTGCAATATTATTGGACATTTTGATTTAATTACAAAATTTAATGAGAATAATGAATTATTTGATGAGAATTGTGATAGGTATAAGCGAGCCTATTTATTTGCTTTAAATCAATTAAATTGTAGTGAGTGTCTTTTTGAGATTAATACTGGTTGTGTTTCTCGGGGATATAAATCTATACCATATCCTTCAATTTCCATACTAGAAGAAATTCATCATAGAAAAGGTAAATTTATTTTTACTGGTGACAGTCATGATACTGCTGGAATAGGTTATGATTTCGACAGTTGGTTTGAGAAATACAGTATGTTAGGGTTTAATATTGTTCAAGATGTGTTTAATCAGTAAAATTAAAAGAACATGAAAAAAATCAAGTTTGGTAATCCTAAAAGATTACCAAACTTGATTTTTTATTTTACTAAAGCATAATTATAAGAGTTAAAGATTAAGCTTTCTGCTATTTCTTATCAAATATATTGAGTTGTGCCATAATAATCCCTAAAAACATTAGTGAAGCACCTATAGCTGTTTTAAAAGTAGGTATTTCATCAAAAAATAGAATACCAAATATAAAGGCGAACACAATTTCTAGGCTTAAGATAAGAGATGCCGGTGTAGGTTTCGCATACTTTTGTCCAATAAGCTGCAAAGTGAAACCAATACCAGCAGAAATTAGACCCGCATAGAGTAATGGAAGAAGTGCACCTATGAGTTGATTTAAAGTAAAAGTTTCAAATAAAAGTGCTACAATTAAATTTAGTATGGAGCAAACAGCAAATTGTAAGAAAGCTAATTTAATAGGAGACATTCTTTTGGTACTGTAATCAACAGAAAGAATGTGACCTGCCCAAAGAAAAGAACCTAAAAAAATAATTAAGTCGCCAAAAGCAAAAGTTAACTCATCTTGAACTGTTAAGAAGTATAGGCCAATTAATGTTAAAACTGTAGCAATCCAAATATTGAACCCAAGCTTTTGCTTTAAGAAGAGACTAAAAAAAGGTACGATAATAATATAACAAGCTGTTAAAAAAGCAGCGTTTCCTACAGTGGTATATGCAATACCAATTTGTTGGCAAGCTGAGCCAGAAAAAATAAAGAAGCCAGTAAGTAAGCCTAAAAAACATTCCTCTTTAAGATTGTTTTTTTGTTCTTCAAATGCTCTAGGGACCTTTGTTTTTTCAATATAATAAAGTACTGGAAATAGAGCTAATGTTCCAATAGCAAAACGAATGGCATTGAAGTAAAATGGAGGCATTTCATTTGCGCCAAATTTTTGAGCAACAAATCCAAAGCCCCAAACTAAGGCTGTAATAAACAGCAATATATTAGCTCTCATCTCTTTTGTCATAATAAATACACCTCATTATTGAAAGTTATTTATATATTTATCGGAAAAGATAAAACTAAGTTATGAAGAGAAAAGCGCCACTCTAATGAGTGGCACCGTATTAATATTTTAATTGTCTTTGATACTCATCAAAGTCATCTAGAACGCTTTGTTTTTGATTTTTATCTAACTTACTTACGATAATGATCACTATTAGAGATAATAAAAAGGCAGGAAGTAGCTCATAAAGTGCAAAAATACCACCAATCTTTTTTTCTAAAAAGTTCCAAATAAATACCATTCCACCACCAGTGAGCATACCAACAAGGGCGCCATTTCTAGTAATACCTCTCCAGAATAAGGATAGGATTATGATAGGACCAAATGCTGATCCAAAACCTGCCCAAGCAAAAGATACAATATTAAAAATAACACTATGCTCGTTAGTTGCTAATAGCATAGAAAAGAGGGCGATAGAAAAGAGCATAATTCGACTAATATTCATGACGTCTTTATCGCTTGCACTTTTTTTAAGTAATTTTTGATAAATATTTTTTGCTATTGCAGAAGCTGCGATAAGGAGGTAAGCAGCACATGAGCTGAATGTAGCAGCAAGGATACCTGCCATTACTATACCTGCAAGAAATGGAGGTATTAAGTGAGTAGTAATCGTAATAAAAACATTTTCAGCACTTGAAGTACTTAGATGTGCTGTAGGATAAAGGGTTCTACCAATAATACCAATCGCTACAGCTGCAAATAAGGATAAAAATACCCAAATTGTTGCAATACGTCTGCTAATGGCAATTTCCTTACTATCACGAATTGCCATGAAACGGATGAGAACTTGAGGCACGCCAAAATAGCCTAAACCCCATGACATAGTAGAAATAACAGCCAAAGCGGAAACTGTTTTCATTTCACTACTAAATTGTGGAATACCGTCAACGACGACTTGCGTATCATTTTCCACTATTGGATTAGCAACACCAAAAAATTCAAAAAATCCAGGAATAGATTTAGCATTTTCTATTACCTGATTAATGCCACCTGCTTCATAAATACCAACGCCTAAAACAAAGATAAGCGCAAAGACCATTAATGTTGCTTGGATAAGATCAGAAGTTGCTTCCGCCAAATAACCTCCAATAAGAGTGAAAGTTAAAACAAAAACAGCCCCTAATACCATCATAGGAAGATAATCTGTATCAAATAAATAACTAAATAATTTGCCAATCGTGACTAAACAACTAGCTGTATAGACGGTGAAAAAGGTTAAAATAAGAAAGGCTGCCACGGTCATTAGTGTTCTTTTTTCTTCATGAAAACGGTTACTTAAAAAATCAGGTAAGGTGATAGCATTACCAGCAACTTGAGAATAGATCCTTAAGCGTTTTGCAGTGATTAACCAATTGGCATAGGTACCAATCGCTAGACCAAGTGCAGTCCAAAAAGCATCAGCGAGTCCTGACCAATAAGCAATACCAGGAAGTCCCATAAGCAACCAACCACTCATATCAGAAGCTTCTGCACTCATAGCAGTTACCCAAGGTCCCATACCACGTCCACCTATAAAGTAATTTTCACTGCTACCATGTGCTCGACGTGCAAAATACAGACCAATACCAAGTATAACGCAAATATACAGGAACATGGCAAGACCTATTAAAAAATGACTTTCCAAAAGACACTCCTCCAATTCGACATAGACTGAGATTCATTATACTAATTTTTTGAAACGATAGCAATAAAAATACCGATGTTTATCAGATAAAGAAAATATATTAGTTAATGATAACTAAAATTTTAAAAATATTAATTGATGAATTAACTATTTTATATTATGATAGAAGAAATCAATAATGATAGCGAGAGGAGTTTATATGATTGGCTTAGGTATTGGCATTATTACGTTTTTATTAATAGGTATTTTTCATCCGATTGTTATTAAGGGCGAGTATTATTTTGGTGTGAAAAAACCTTGTTGTGTGTTTATTTTAATAGGTATTTTGGCAATTATTTTGGCAGCTTTTATAGATAATCTTATAGCGAGTATTATCTTTGGTGTTTTAGCTTGTTGCTCTTTTTGGTCAATTAAAGAGATGAAGGAACAAGAGGAACGGGTTTTAAAAGGTTGGTTTCCAGAAAATCCAAAACGTCAAAATTATTATAATGAAAAAAGAAAAATTTATTTTGAGTGTAATCCACAATATAAAGCTATGTATGAAGCTAAAAAAAATAACACCTAGTCTAAATGACTAGGTGTTATTTTTTAGATTGCTTTATTGAGGGCTTCAATCAGTGCATCTACATCGATATTATGAACAAGAGCGCCCTGTTCAATATTTTCATATCTTGAGGCTGCACAACCCAAACACCCCATTCCAAAATCCATAAAAACAGATGCAACTTGGGGATAATTTTGTACGGCTTCTGAAATTGACATTTCTTTTGTAATAGACATAGAGCGATTCTCCTTATTATTAAAAGTTAGTGTTATATCACTTAATCTTAATCTACATACCCTAAAAACAAAAATTTAAAAAATATTTTTCTAGGCAGCTGGTAATCCAGATAAAGCATCATTACTACTATTATCTTCAGAGGAGTTATCAGTAGTTGTAGTTTCGGTAGTGTTGTTATTATTAGAATAGTCTACGTTGCCAGTAGTATCTTGTGCACTAGAAGTATCTGTATTATATGAGTTTGATGCCCATGTGTTATCTGATGAGGCATCATATCCTCCACTAGAATAGGTACTAGGCTCTGTGCCAGATTTAAAGAGCTCCATACTTCTATAAATACCAGGCGTGGAACGGCTAGCAAGATTCCCTGTTTTAGTATCGATAAGAACACTAACAACATTATCCGGTCTTACAAAGTCCTCATAAGGTAGGCCTTGATGAAGGTAACTCATTATTGCCCCAAAAATTCTACTAGTAGCGTCTGAAGTAGAATAAATTTGTGCTGGTTGGTCAAAACCAATCCACACACAGCCAACATATTGAGGGGTGTAGCCAACAAACCAAAGGTCTTTAGCATTATCTGTTGTCCCTGTTTTACCTGCAGTTACTCTACCATCATAAATACGAGCTAAAACACCAGTACCACGATTTACAACATCCGTTAAGCAACTTGTAATCATATAAGCTGTTTCAGGAGAAATAACTTGTTTTGGTTTATTATCAGCAGTATAGACAACTTTACCTTGTTGATTAAGGATCTTAACGATCGTGTGAGGTTTATTATAGTAGCCTTGGTTAGCAAAAACACCATAAGCGCCAGCCATTTCTTCAACACTAACCCCTTTTGTTAGCCCACCTAATCCAGCAGATAAGTTAACATCGTTTAGTGTCCCTTCTTCAACTAAACTGGTAATTCCTAATTTTTTTGCCATAGCAACCCCTTTTTCCGAGCCTACTTTGGCAACTACTCTAACTGCTACAGTATTGTAGGAGTTGATGAGCGCTTGTCTAAAAGTGACCATGCCAGCGTACCTAAAATCATAATTATTGATAATATGTCCCCAAGCATCATAGGGTTTATCTAATTCAACAGATCCAGTACCATAGCCACTTTCAAAAGCAGGTGCATAGGCATAGATTGGTTTAAATGTTGAGCCAGGCTGTCTTAATGTCTTAGTTCTATTTAAAGTTCTTTCTTGCTTAATATTTCGACCACCTATGAGGCCAACAATCTCACCATTTTTACTATCCATAACAATCATCGCACCTTGGATAGGTTGACTGGAGTTACCAGTTGGGAAATTATAATCATTACTAAAGTAGTTGTACATATAGTCTTGTAAATCAGGATTCATTTGTGTATAGATTTGATAACCACCTGTGTAGAGATCTGCATCGCTTTTTAATCCAAGGACGCGCATAGCTTCATATATTGTATAATCTGTATAACTAATTGCTGTATCATTTAAAATTTTCTTTTCAGTCGTTTCTAAAATTGTAGAAACATGGATTTCTGCAGCATTTGCATTAGTATATTCTTCTTGTGAGATAACACCATTGTCGAGCATGGCCTTAAGGACGATACCTCGTCTCTCTTTAGCATTATCAACACTATCTTTTGCCAATGGCACTTGAGCATGTTCTACCGTTTGTGCTTTTGGTTGTGGATCGTAATCGTCTTTTTGTGGCGTTACTTCAACCATTACAGGTACTTCTTCCGTACTATTATCTGGGTAAGTGATTAATACTTTTCCTGGTTTACTTCCTGGTGTTGAATTTGTATCTGGTTTTTCTACCCATGTGTACGTTGTGCCTTTTGGTAAGCCATCTGTATTGATACTTCCTTCTGCACTTG
>CALIQN010000129.1 GCA_938044045.1 uncultured Peptococcaceae bacterium | reverse complement strand
GTTGTTTCAAAAGCAGCTTGAGTTAAAGCAACCCCCTCTAATGTGCCAGCAAAGCCTTGAGGAAGCACTCCAGTGACTAAAATTACTAAAGTTGTCATTGTTAGGATAATAAAGGTATCAACAAAAAGCCCTGTAATTGCAACATAGCCTTGTTCCGTAGGATGTTTTACCCTTGCTAGTGCATGAGCATGAGGTGTTGAACCCATACCGGCCTCATTAGAGAAAAGACCTCTAGCAACCCCATAACGAATTGCCTGTTGTACGCCTATTGCTGCACCACCACCAACTACAGCAGATGGATTAAATGCCCCAATAAAAATATCATGAAAGGCTTGAGGAATATGAGAAAAATTGAGAATTAAAATGATAATACCACCAATAAGATAAAAAAAGCACATTAACGGCACAACTTTTTCGGTAAAATAGACAATGCGTCGCACACCACCAAAAAAGACCACAGCTGCTATAACCGCTACAATCGCACCAATAATCAGTGGATTAACACTTGGAAGGACTTCTTTAAAAGCATTTCCAATAGAATTTGACTGCACCATGTTACCCATGAATCCTAGTGCCAAAGTAATTAAAATTGCAAATATTGCTGCCAATACTTGACCAAATTTGCCTTTAAAGCATGCTTTTATGTAATAAACTGGACCACCAACGATCCTGCCATTTTCTAATGTAATGCGTGTTTTTTGCGCTAAGGTTGCTTCTGCATATATTGTTGCCATTCCAAAAAATGCACTAACCCAAATCCAAAATATTGCCCCTGGGCCGCCAAGAATTAATGCTGTTGCCGCACCTGCAAGATTACCAGTACCAACTTGAGCAGCAACTGCTGTACTCAAAGCCTGAAAGGAGCTCATCCCATCGTGACCAGCTTTTTTCCCATGTAAACTAATACCACCAAAAACCTTCCTCATCCCTGTACCAAATTTTCTAATTTGAACAAACCCTAGACGGAAAGTAAAAAATATTCCTGTTCCTACTAAAACATACACCAACAAACTAGACCATAAAAAACCACTGAGTTCATTGATCTTGTTATAAAGATCATTGTTAAAAAAATCAAAAAACTGCTGCAATAGACTCATTGCATGACCTCCTTTAATTAAAATAATAAATTATGATAAAGCCAAAATGAATTATAGCATCTTCCATGATTAGCGTACATAAGTTTTTAAGGGACAAACATCTTTCTTACTTAAATAAAACTTATTATTCTAATAATCTAAAACCCTATTCTTTCAACTTAAATGATATAAAAGTTCTTTTTTAACTATACTAGATGATAAATCAACTCATTTTATTGGCTATTTTACGCTATCAATTTTATTTTTCCTTATCTTTTGTATTTCATATTGATTATATAAGGCCGTTTTATTTTACATCTATCTTTTTAATACTATATAATAGCCTAAACTGTCAGACAATTTAAACAGTTTCTAGAATGCTTGCCAAAGGCTTCTTTAAAATAAGGGGGTATTTAAATGAGTCGTTTGTTAATTCCATCCCAGGATAAGGCACAAATGGTGGTTGAATCGCTCTATCAAGATTTAGAACGTCGTATTATTGCTAGTCCTCCAGGTCTTTGCCCTGTTGATATGACTGAATCTTTTTTAAAGCTTTCTCATGCCCAATCTTGTGGAAAGTGTGTGCCTTGCCGTGTTGGTCTAGGTCAATTACAAAAATTGCTTCATGATGTATTAGAAGAAAAAGCGAGCCTTGAAACTATTGATGTTATTGAAGAAACTGCTCAAGCTATTGTTGAAAGTGCAGACTGTGCTATAGGTTTTGAGGCTGCTAGAATGGTACTTCACGGTCTGGAGGGATTCCGTGAAGACTATATTGCACACGTTACAGGTGGCTCATGTATGGCCAATCTTGAACAGCCTGTCCCTTGTGTTTCAATGTGTCCTGCCCATGTGGATATTCCAGGCTATATCGCCTTAGTAGAAGCTGGTCGTTACGCTGATGCTGTTCGTCTGATTCGAAAAGATAACCCTTTCCCATCTGCTTGTGGTCTTATCTGTGAACATCCTTGTGAAGCACGTTGTCGTCGTAATATGATGGATGATGCTATTAATATTCGTGGTATGAAACGTTTTGCTTGCGAAAAAGCTGGCTATGTTCCAGCACCAACACCTACTGAAAAAACAGGTAAAAAGGTGGCTATTATTGGTTCTGGTCCTGCTGGACTCTCAGCAGCCTACTATCTTTCTATCATGGGACATGATGTCGTTGTCTATGAAAAACAACAACGCTTAGGTGGTATGCTTCGCTATGGAATTCCTAGCTATCGTTTACCACGTGAGTTTTTAGATGCAGAAATTGACGTTATTTTATCTACTGGTGTTGAAGTCAAACGTGGCGTAGATGTTGGTACCGATATTACCATTGATCAATTACAAAAAGAATACGATAGTGTCTTTGTCGCTATCGGAGCTCACGATCATAAAACTTTAAATATTGAAGGTGAAGATTTAGAAAATGTCACTAATGCTGTTAAATTCTTACATGATATTGGTGATGAAATCTTCCCAGATTTAAAAGGTAAGAAAGTCGCTGTTATTGGTGGCGGAAACGTTGCTATGGATGTTTGTCGTTCTTCTATCCGTCTTGGTGCAGATCAGGTTTATTGTATCTATCGACGTCGTGTTGAAGATATGACAGCTTTGAAAGAAGAAATTGAAGGTGCTATCGCGGAAGGAGTAGAAATCTTATCCTTACAAGCACCTAGTAGAATAGAAGGCAAAGATGGCAAAGTATCTGCGCTTTGGGTACAACCTCAAATTGTTGGTGCAATGCGTGGTGGTAGACCATCTCCAAAAAATGCTACCTGCCCAGAAGAAAGAATAGAATGTGATATTGTTATTGTTGCAATTGGTCAAGCAATTGGAACAACTTCCTTTGAAGCTGCGGGCCTTCCTGTAAAGCACAATACTTTTGCTGCTACTGATACCCTTGCTTTTAAAGATTTACCTGGTGTTTTTGCTGGTGGTGACTGTACAACTGGTCCAGCAACTGTTATTAGGGCGATTGCTGCTGGTAAAGTTGCAGCTGCAAATATTGATGAATATCTCGGTTTTTATCATGAAATTACTAGTGGTGTTGATGTTCCAGAACCACTACATATTGATAGACGTCCATGTGGTCGTGTCAATATGAAAGAACGTAAGGCTTATGATAGAAAAGATGATATGTTGCCAATGGAGCTTAATATGAGTGACGAAGAGGCAAAACAAGAATCTCGTCGTTGCTTACGCTGTGATTTTTATGGTTATGGTGTGCTTAAAGGAGGGAGAAATCGATCATGGTAAGATTATTTATTGACAGTGAAGTCGTTCATGTTGAAGAAGGAACTACCATACTCGAAGCTGCAAGAAAAATTGGTATAGATATTCCAACCCTTTGCTATTTCAAAGATCTTAATGAAATTGGTGCTTGTCGTATTTGTGTTGTTGAACTTGCAGGAACAGAAAGACTCATCTCCTCTTGTAATACCCTAGCAGAAGAAGGTATGGAAATTTATACCAATACCGAAAAAGTTAAACGTGCTAGAAAAGTTAATATGGGACTAATTCTCTCTCAACACAATGGTTACTGCCCAACTTGCGTTAGAAATGGAAACTGCCAGTTACAAACAACAGCTTCCAATTTAGGTATGAATGGCACGCCATACAATTTAGATATTCCACAATTTAAGTGGAATGAGAAAGTTCCTCTAATTCGTGATGATAGTAAATGTATTAAATGTATGCGCTGTATTCAAGTGTGTGATAAAGTACAAGATCTAAACATCTGGGATACAATATATTCAGGTAGACGTACCTCTGTCGGAGTATCATGTAATCGTACCATTGAACAAGCAGATTGTGCTTATTGTGGACAATGCATTACCCATTGTCCAACAGGTGCCCTTAAAGAACGTGATGATATTAGTAAAGTAATTCGAGAAATTGATCTTGATAAAAAGATTCCAATTATTCAAATTGCACCATCTGTTCGCGTTGCTTGGGGAGAACATTATGGTCTTGAACGTGGCTTTGCTAATGATAAACGTCTTGTAGCGGGGTTGCGTCGTCTAGGTTTTAAATATATCTTTGATACCGATTTTTCTGCTGACCTTACCATTATGGAAGAAGCAACAGAATTCCTAGAACGTTTTCAAAGTGGTGAATTAAAAGATTATCCGATGTTCACTTCTTGTTGTCCAGGTTGGGTGAGATTTATGAAATCTCAATATCCACATCGTGTAAAATATCTCTCAACTTCAAAATCACCTCAACAAATGTTTGGTGCTGTAACTAAGACTTATTACGCTCAACTATTAGGTGTGTCTCCAGAAGATCTTTTCCTCGTCTCTATCATGCCATGTATTGCTAAAAAACATGAATGTGCACTCCCAACAATGAAAAGCTCAGGCTTCAACACACCTGATGTTGATGTTGTCTTAACGACACGTGAATTAGTACGTTTACTACGCTTATCAAATATCAATCCTATGCGACTTGAAGAAGATGAATTTGATGCACCTCTCGGAGAAGCTAGTGGTGCTGGACATATCTTTGGAGCTACTGGTGGCGTTATGGAAGCAGCCCTTCGTTCTGCTTATTATTTTGTCACAAGTGAAAATCCACCTATAGATGCCTTTAAGAATGTTCGTGGTCTTGATGGTTGGAAAGAAGAAACTTTTGACATTAAAGGTACTAAAGTTAGAGTTGCTGTCACTAGTGGTCTTGCTAATACAAGAAAGCTTATGAAAGCGCTAGAACGTGGTGAAGTCTCCTACGATTTTGTAGAAGTTATGGCTTGCCCCGGAGGATGTGTGGGCGGTGGAGGACAGCCGATTCATGAGC
>CALIQN010000128.1 GCA_938044045.1 uncultured Peptococcaceae bacterium | reverse complement strand
AAAGAGAATGACACTTGCTTCCCTGGCAACTACCTCTTCAATATTACTCATGGCCTTATCATAAGTACTCTTTTGAAGAGCAATTGCAATGACTGGTGTTTCTTTGGTGATTAGTGCTAAGGTACCATGCTTAAGCTCTCCTGCGGCATAAGCTTCTGCATGAATATAAGAAATTTCTTTTAATTTCAATGCCCCTTCTTGAGCCACTGCCCAGTCCAGACCTCTACCAATATAAAAGAGATTCTCTACTTTTTCCAAACCTTCCCCTAGCTTGGCTAGTGTTGTGATTTTTTCCTCAGTGAGCAAAGTTTTTGCCATTTCAGGCAGCGCTTCTAGGCTAGCTACCACAGCTTTAGCCTCGGTCTCGTCAAAACGCCCTGTCATATCACCTAAGTATAAAGCGATTAAACAAAGGGAAATTAACATTGTAGTATAAGCCACAGAAATTTCTGGACCTGCATATAAATAAGTCACTTCATCAGCTTCTCTACTCAAAGCACTACCCACAACATTGGTAATCGCTAAAGTTTTAGCGCCTTTTTTCTTGGCTTCTCTAAGGGCTGCCATCGTATCTGCGGTTTCTCCAGATTGACTGATAAAAATCACCAAGGTACTTTCATCTATCATCGGATTTCGGTATCTAAACTCACTTGCCACTTCTACAAAAACAGGTAAGCCTAAAGTATGTTCTAAATAGGTTTTGCCGACAAGACCTGCATGGTACGCTGTCCCACAAGCCACGATATAAATCATCTTGAACTTTTCAACAGCTTCTTTAGTCAAGCTAAACTCTTCCATGACAACCTTACCATTTTGGATTCTATTAGCGAGTGTTTTATTAAAAGCCTCAGGTTGTTCATGGATTTCTTTAATCATGAAATGATCATAGCCACCCTTGGCAGCAGACTGTTCATCCCAAGCAATATCATGAACTGGCATTTCCACCACTTGGTTATTTTCATCTTTTATTGTAACAGCTTCTTTTGTTAAGATTGCCCTCTGACCACTTTCCATATAGATACATTTTCGTGTATATGCTAAAAGTGCCGGCACATCAGAAGCCACAAAATTTTCCCCTTGTCCAAGACCGATGACCAAAGGACTATCCATGCGTGAAACAATAATCTTATCTGGCTCATCTTGACTAATCACAACAAGTGCATAAGAACCCTTGATTAAGGATAGTACTTTATCAACGGTTTCTTCTAAATTACCTTCATAAAATTTCTCAAGAAGGTGAGCAACAACCTCTGTATCTGTTTCTGATGCAAAGGTATGATCTGCTAAATAAGTATTTTTCAACGCTTGAAAGTTTTCAATAATACCATTATGAACAATTGCAATTTTGCCATTTGGGCTTTTATGAGGGTGGGCATTATTATCTGTTGGTCTGCCATGAGTTGCCCATCTAGTATGGCCTATCCCTACAACACCTTTAAAAGGTGAAGACGCTAAAGCATCCACTAAAACATCTAATTTACCTGATTTTTTAGCAATATTGAGATGTCCATCATCAATAATTGCAATACCTGCTGAATCATAACCTCGATATTCCAGTTTTTTTAAACCACCAAGCAAAATAGCTTCTGCTTGTTTTTCGCCAATATAACCAACAATTCCACACATGGTTAAGTTTCCTCCTCTAATCTCTTATTGTCTTCATCAGATATTTTTTCTGATACCTTATCAAATAATGACTGATATTCCTCTATATTGGGTAGATCATCCAAAGAAGCCAGACCAAAAGTACGTAAAAATATATCTGTCGTTTGATATAAGATAGGTCGTCCTGAAACTTCCAATCTTCCAGCCTCTTCAATGAGATTTTTTTCCAAAAGATGTGCCAAAGGGCCTTCACTTTTAACGCCCCTAATTGCCTCAATTTCTCCTCTAGTTACCTTTCGTTTATAGGCTATAATCGCTAGTATTTCAACACTTGCTTTTGAAAGCTGGCTAGCTTTAGGCCGAAATAAACCTTCAATATAAGGGCTCACTAGGGGAATCGTTGCAAATTGATAAAGTTGACCCATTCTTCTTATGAAAAAGCCTCTTTCTTTTGCCATATAATCTTCATAAAGGTCATCTAACAATCTTTGGGCATCTTCCCTATCAATCTGCATCAGATCCGCCAACATCATTGGAGTTATACCTTCATTAGAGATAAATAAGAGTCCCTCAGCAATTTTTTTAGATTCATTTTCGTATAACACATTAAACCTCTTTTGGATAAATCAGAATTTGAGAAAATTCCTCTTTTTGAAAAATCCTAATGCTATTGCGTCTAAGTGCTTCAAGAAGTGCTAAAAACATCGTAATCACAGCTGGCCTAGAAGTAAAATTTTGAAATAAGTCTTCAAAGGCGACACCATCCTCACCAGTACTTTCCTCTATAAACTTAACGAAAGTCTCAATCTGATAATTTTCCTTTTGAATTACCATAGGCGTCTCTTGAAATGGTGTCAAAATTTTTTCTAAGCTATCTGTCAGTAAGCGAACATCCATCGACAATAAAGGCAATTTGAGTTGATAAGCACGCTTTAATAATGCCTCATCAATCTGTCTATAATGGTAGACCTTATTTTCTTCATATTTTTCTTGAAAAATATCCACTTCATCCTTAAAAAAGCGATATTCTACCAAGCGATCCACAAGTTCTAGCCTTGGATCTTCACTTTCTTTAGGTCTAGGTAAAAGCAAGCGCACCTTGATTTTAATGAGTTGAGATGCCATTAGTAAAAAGCTGCTCGCTATCTCTAAATTCATACTTCTTGCTTCTTCAAGATAAGAAAAATACTGTGTTGTAATTTCCGCAATAGGAATATCTTCAATTTGAATTTTATTCTTTTCTATCAAATGAATAAGGAGATCCATCGGGCCTTCAAAATGACTCAATTGAACCTTCAAGCCCACTGTCTCTGACACTTCCTCTTCCTTGTTTGATAGTTCGCTCATTATAACACTCCTTATCTATGAGGTCAAAGAAATGTAAAAATGGCCTTGATACCAAGTCACATCAACTTCATTGTCATAAAAAGCACTGAGGTTTTCTTTTGTAATCAGCCCTCTTGTGAGTCCTGCACCAAAGACACTCCCATCTTTTAGCATTAATACCTTATTAAAAGTGGAAGGAATATCTTCTGTATTATGGCTCACAAAAATTAGAGTTTCCTCACCCTCTGAAAGCTTAAAGATAATATCTTCTACAACTTTACGAGCAAAGATATCTAGTCCATTGTACACTTCATCAAAAATCAAAATCTGTGGTTTTCGGATAAGCGCACGTCCAATCATCGCTTTTTGTTTTTCACCTTGTGACAAAAGACGGTACTTTCT
>CALIQN010000127.1 GCA_938044045.1 uncultured Peptococcaceae bacterium | reverse complement strand
TGATAGCCAAAGCGTGGTGTTGCCTCCTTGTTTAAGACTACCCTAGAATTATGAAACTCATGTCCTTTGAGCAGAGTTCCTGCCTCAAAAAAAGGATTATCTGCTGTCGCTTCTTGGATAGCATAGCCATGGCCTTGTGGCTTTTTCTCCATGATGACCTTAGCTGGGAAGGTACCCACCATAGGGTAGGTCTCACCATCCACTTCAAGGCTTTCACAAAGGTACATTAAGCCGCCACATTCAGCATAAACGGGCATGCCCTCTTCAATTTTTTTGGCTATATCTCTTCTTAAGCCAGCATTGGCACTGAGTTCTTTTCCCCAAACCTCGGGAAAGCCACCACCAAGATATAGCCCATGTATTTCTTCTGGTAATTTAGTATCAGCTATTGAACTTATCAATACCACATTGGCACCACAGCTTTCCAAAGCTTCGATATTTTCTGGATAATAAAAGCTAAACGCCTCATCCTTGATGACACCGATGGTAACACTTTGGTTGGTCTTGACCACTATTGGTTTTTCTTCTTCTATTTCTAGCACTTGAGCCGTGCTTGCCACTGCCATCAAAGCCTTTAGATCAACATGATCTTGAATAAGTTGACCTAACTTATCAATACGATTTTGTAAGGCGACTCTTTCTCCAGCTGGGATTAGTCCAAGGTGTCTATCGGGAATTTCGACTTCCTTTGCCTTTGGTAAGGCACCTAGGACTTTTACATCGGTATAGTATTCGAGGGCAGAACGCATAATATTTTCATGTCTTGCCCTTGCCACTTGATTTAACACGACGCCCCCAATGGTTATCCTCGGATCAAAATTGACCACCCCTTGCACTAGGGCTGCCACACTTCTTGTAATACGTTGGCCATTGACGATTAAGATGACAGGACTTTGGGTGATGTAGGCAAGTTCTGCTGTACTATTGCTCCCTTGGACATCAAAGCCATCAAATAAGCCCATGGCGCCTTCAATCACTGCCAGATGAGCGTCATGACTGTGAGAGATCAGACTTTCTCTGATTTTTGTCTCACTGCTCATGAACATATCCAAATTTCTTGACTGGACACCACTTGCCATTGTTGCCCAACTCGGGTCAATATAGTCAGGACCTTTCTTAAAAGGCTGTACCTTATAGCCCTGATTTTTCATGGCACGCAAAAGTCCAATTGTAAAAGTTGTTTTGCCTGATCTTCCTTGAATTGCTCCAATGACAACTCGTGCCAGTCTTTCTTCCATACCTGTCTCCTTAGCCGATAACAATATTAATCAATTTTCCTGGGACAACAATTTCTTTTTTGATGCTTTTTTCCGCAAGCGCCTCTTTCACCTTAGGGAGGTCTTTTGCCTTAGCAAGGACGCTTTCTTTAGATTCACTAACGCCAGCAAGTAATCTATCTTTGAGCTTGCCATTGATTTGAACAACGATTTCGACTTCATCAACCACTAAAGCAGTTTCATCGACCTTTGGCCAACTTTCCAGATGGACACTGCTTTCTTTGCCGAGGGCAGAGAAGAGTTCTTCAGAAAGATGTGGCGTAAAAGGTGCCATCATCACAATAAGGCTATAGATGAGTTCTGCCATGGCCTTGGTATTGGCACTACCGACTTGTTCCTTATATTGGTAAGCCCCGTTGACAAGTTCCATGATGGCACTAATAGCGGTATTAAAGTTAAAACGTAACTTAATATCATCAGTGACTTTTTGAATGCTTTGGTGAATTAAGTGTCTGAGGTCTTTTTCTTTTTTCTCATCCACATCGTTTAACGGACTATCATTTAAGAAGCTATAGACCAAACGCCAAACACGATTGATAAATCTTGAACAACCCTCAACCGCACTGTCATTCCATTCCAAGTCACGTTCTGGTGGTGCAGCAAAAAGAATGAAAAGTCTAGCCGTATCTGCCCCAAAACGACTCATGATGTCCTCAGGGCTAACAATATTACCCTTAGACTTACTCATCTTAGCTCCATCTTTTAAGACCATCCCTTGGGTTAGGAGGTTTTTAAATGGTTCATTTTGAGTAATTAGCCCTTGGTCGTGTAAAAACTTGGTGACAAAACGGGCATAAAGCAAGTGCAAAATCGCATGCTCAACCCCACCAATGTATTGATCCACATTCATCCAATAATCTGCCTTTTCCTTATTAAAAGCCATTTCGGTATTTTTAGGGTCAGTATAACGTAAGAAATACCAGCTAGAGCAAACAAAGGTGTCCATGGTATCCGTCTCACGTTTGGCAGGTTTGCCACAGCATGGACAAATGGTGTTGACAAAGCTTTCACTGTAGTTTAATGGGGATTCTCCTGTTGGCTTAAAGTCAACATCATCCGGTAAAACCACTGGTAAATCTTTTTCAGGTACAGCAACGGCACCACAGTCTTCACAATAAATCATTGGAATTGGAGCACCCCAAAAACGTTGTCTACTGATGAGCCAGTCACGCAATCTAAAGTTAGTGGTCGCATGACCCTTACCTTCTTGGGCGAGGCTATCAACAATCGCTTGTCCGCCCTCTTCATTGGTCATACCATCGTATTTACCACTATTGACCATCTTACCAGGCGCACTGTAGGCTTCTTTTTGAATATCCCAAGTCCCCTCTTCTGGTAAGACAACAGGTATGATTTCTAAATCATACTTTTTGGCAAAGTCATGATCTCTTTGATCCCCAGATGGTACCCCCATGACAGCCCCGGTACCGTATTCTAAAAGGACATAGTTGCCAAGCCAAATTGGGATCATCTTGCCATTAATTGGGTTTTTCGCATAAGCCCCTGTAAAGACCCCTTCTTTTTGGGTTTCTGTAGAGCTTCTATCCAAGTCACTCATCAAGGCAACTTTTTTGATAAAATCTCTGGCTGCTGCCTCTTGTGGTTTGCCAAAGATGAATTTTTCTACCAATGGGTGTTCTGGGGCAAAGACTACAAAGCTCACCCCAAAAAGTGTGTCCGGACGTGTGGTAAAGACTTCAAAGGTGTCATTGGTATCTGCTTCAAAGGTCACCATCGCCCCTTTGCTCTTACCTATCCAGTTTTTTTGCATGACTTTAACTTTATTTGGCCAACCTTCTAAGCCTTCCAAATCTTCTAGGAGACTATCGGCATAGTCAGTAATTTTTAAGAACCACTGGTTTAAGGCTTTTTTCTCAACCTTAGTGCCACAACGCTCGCACTCACCATCGACAACTTGTTCATTGGCCAAGACGGTATGACAAGAGTCACACCAATTCACCCTACCATTTTTCTTATAAGCCAAGCCTTTTTCATAGAATTTTAAAAATAGCCACTGGGTCCACTTATAGTAATCCGGCATACAGGTAGTAACTTCTCTGTCCCAATCAAAGGAAAGTCCTAGTGCCTTAAATTGGCGTTTCATATTGGCAATGTTTTCTACTGTCCATTTTTGAGGTGCGACATTGTGTTTAATTGCCGCATTTTCAGCAGGCAGCCCAAAGGAGTCCCAACCCATAGGGTGGAGGACATTGTACCCATTCATCGTATGGAAACGCCCAATTACATCACCTATGGAATAGTTTCTCACATGTCCCATGTGTAAATTGCCTGATGGATAAGGAAACATTTCCAAACAATAGTATTTTTCTCTATCATCTTCTGTACGACTATAGAGCTTACTTGCTTCCCATTGATCTTGCCATTTTTTTTCTATTTCTTGAAAATTATACTGTGCTTTCATAGTTATCCCCTCAATTATTTTTTCTTCATCCATTATATAGTGCGTGTATTTCTCCGTCAATTCTCCACGGGAAATAGCAAAAAAGAGAGGTACAAGACCTCTCTTTTTTATTTTGTTTCTGTCAAGCCAAATTTTTCATGCATGAGTACTTCTAAACGTGATACCGTTTCCTCGCTAAGGACATGTTCAATACGGCAAGCGTCTTTTTCTGCCACACGAGGGCTGACCCCAAGAAGTTCCTCTAATGCGCCTTTAATCAAAAGGTGTCTTTGATAAATACGCTCAGCACGTTCCTTACCTTCCATAGTAAGGTGGACGTACTTACGTTCATCCATAAAAACATAGCCTTTTTCTTGTAAGATTTTCATCGCTCGGCTAACGCTTGGTTTGGAGTATTCCATTTCATTTGCGATGTCAATACTTTTGACCTTGCCTTGTCGATTGGATAAGCGAAGGATTGTCTCTAAATAATCCTCACCCGATTCATAAATCTTATCGCTCATAACAAAAACCTTTCTTTCTCTTTTTATGCTTTGCGTCTTTCAGGGAAGAAGCAAGCAACTACGGCTAGGACAACCACTGGAATAATCCACTCAAGCCCTAAGTTAGCTAGTGGCATCTCCCCTTTTAATTCTACTAGTTTTGCCACTAAATTGCTACTAATAATTTCATTTTGTTGTAAATATCCTAAAGAAGACACTAAACTGATCAGAAAAGCACCAATAACCCCACCTGTATAGGCATTGGTATTTGGAATAAATTGATCAAACACCGTAAAGATAATTAAAACCATAAGCACTGGATAAAGAAGGACAAGAAGTGGTACTGCAATATTGACCACCATATCTACCCCTAAAATAGAAAGCAAGGCACTGAAAACAGCAGTAAAGATAACAATACCTTTATAAGGGAGACGTCCTTTAGAAAGGGATTGGAAGTATTCCCCACAAGTCACAAGCAAGCCAACTGCTGTAGTGAGACAAGCAAGGGTGATGGCTACAGAAAGGAAACCAAGTCCTACACGACCAATGAGATCTTCAGCAATACCGACTAGAAGTTCTGTTCTACTAATATCTTCTGGGAAGAGACTTGTTGTCCCTGCACCAATATAAATCAAACCGCCATAGATTAAACCAAGGAGGAAAATTGCTACCACACCAGCTTTAACTGCTACAGACATTTGTTCTTTTCTAGATTCATAACCCAAAGAAAGGACGTGAGTAAAAGCAATCCCAGCAAACATCGTAGAAGCAAGGGCATCCATAGTTTGATACCCTTCAGAAAAACCAGAAGCAAAAGTATACGCTTCTGCCATAGACCCTGGTTCGCCTAGAGGAGTTGCAATCCCCTTAACAATGATAACCACCAAGGTAAAAATCAAAAATGGTGTTAAAACTTTACCCAAACGATCAATAACCTTAGTGCTGTTTAAAGAAATAAAAGCAGATACCCCAAAGAAAACAATAGCAGTTGCCCAACTTGGTACATCAGGGAAAAAGCTTAAAACAGCTGTTTCGTGAGTTGTTGCACCTGTTCTTGGAATCGCAAAAAGTGGCCCGATTGCCAGGATAATGACAAGCCCCATCACAGCAGCAAAAGTCTTACTGACTGGACTACCAAGAGTAATCATGTTACCACCAGATTTTAAGGTCGCATACACCCCTAAAAGTGGTAACCCAACCCCAGTGAGGAGAAAGCCGATCATGGTTGGAACCCAGTTTTCTCCCGCATGAAAGCCTAAAAATGGTGGGAAAATAAGATTTCCTGCACCTAAAAACATAGAAAATAGGGCAAAGCCTACAACTATGATATGACGTGTTTTTGTATTCATTATGTACCTCCTAATTTTTTGAAGACTGATGTCTTTTTTTCGTGTATTGCCACAAAACAAATCCTATCACAAACAGTAATAAACTAATAAGTTGAGCTGTTCTTAATCCCCCTATCATCAGGCTATCTGTGCGGAAGCCTTCGATAAAAAACCGCCCTAGAGAATAATACATAAGGTATAAAAAAGCGACTTGACCTCTAAGGGGTTGTTTCTTTTGATAATAGAAGAGAATAAAAAAACCTATAAGATTCCATATAGATTCATACAGAAAAGTCGGATGGCGATAAGCGCCATCGATATACATTGCAAGGGGCCAATCCTCTTTGCTCACTTCATAGCCATAAGCTTCCTGATTAAAAAAATTGCCCCATCTTCCTATTGCCTGTCCTAAAAGCATAAAAGGCGCTGCCAAGTCCAAGAGGGCAAGGGGAGAAAACTTATAATATCTACTACAAAGAATAATTGTACCAATACCTGCCAGAAGCCCACCATGAACTGCTAAGCCACCATGCCAAACTGCTATAATTTCGCTAGGATGAGATGAATAATAGTCCCAACCAAAAATGACATAGTAGAGCCTTGCACCAATGATAGCGGCGGGAATTACCCAAAGCAGCGTTGAAAAGATATCATCACTGTTCATCTGTGCTTTTTTCGCCTGTGTCGTAATCCCATATAGCCCTATCAAAAATGATAAAGCAATTAGAATACCATACCAGCGCACACTAAAAGGTCCTATCTCAAATGCTATCGGATCCATCCTACCTCCTCTCCGCCAATATACTTATTAGCTTTTTGTGCCATATAACAGTTTTGATTATAGACCATCTTTTCTATAACAGCAAGAAAAAATTACAGGTTTTTTCTTATAATTATCACTTTTTATTCTTCTTTCTCACAATCCTATGACAAAAAGTTATCCCCTTTCTACCTTAGTAAAAAGGGGGACTTTATTGAGGATCTTTTTATTGTAAGCGAAGCTTACCACCTGTTTTTTCTTCAATACTGGATAAAATCGCATGAAATGCCTGATCCACCACTTCATCGGTCAAGGTTTCTTCACTGCTTTGGAAACGAAGGGCAAAGGCAAAGGATTTTTTACCCTCTCCCAATTTTTCATCTCTATAGATATCAAAGAAGTCCACTGAAATCAAAAATGGAATCTTTGCTTGATGGATGGCTTTTTCTACACTGCTAAAGCTTACCTTTTCTTCTACTAGGATTGCCATATCACGTGTTGTCACAGGATATTTTGAAGCCTCTTTAAATTGAATCAATGGACTTTGGCTAAGTAGCATAGCCTCTACATCAAGCTCTGCTACAAAGACACCTTGTTTGAGGTCATAGGCATTTGCCACCTCTGGATGGACGGCACCTAATTTCCCAATCAGTCTTTCTCCGACAAAAATTCGTGCACTTTGCCCAGGATGATAAGTAGGATCATCACGCAAGGCCTCATAACGCACCTCTTCTAGAGAAAGGTGAGAGAATAAGCTCTCAACTATCCCCTTAAGATCATAGTAATCATAAGCCTTATCCTTGCTTAACCAGTGATTTTTTGTCTTACCTGAAAGGGCAAGAGCAAGGGTCATTTTTTCCTCAGCAAGGGTTGTTTCATCAAAGGTCTCCCCTTTTAAGAAGACACGTCCTAGTTCAAATAAGCCAATATCCTCCGCTTGCTTATAGCGATTTGCCTGAACCGCACCAAGCAAGTTACCTAAAAGTGTGGTGCGCATCACTGCCAAATCCTCTGAAAGAGGGTTTTTAATGGCAATGGTCTGACGGCGACGATCCTCTTTATCAAAACGCAAGTAATCATGATGTTTCTCATGATAAAAACCAAAGGTGATAATCTCATACAATCCCAATTCAGCAAGGACATGCTTAATCTTGCGATTAAACTTTTGCTTTTTATTTAAGCCCCCTAGACTGACTTCAAGTTTTGGTAACTTAGTTGGGATATTGTCATAGCCATAAAGACGAGCAATCTCTTCTAAGAGATCTTCTTCAATGGCAACATCCAAACGACGATAAGGCACTTCAACCATTAAGCTTGCCTCATCTTTTTCATGGCAAATGAAATGCAGTCTTTCTAAAAGATGGATAATTTCATCTTTTTCTAAACTAAAGCCTAAGACTTCTGCCACACGTGCCAAACGAAGAACGACCGTGCGTTTTTCTTTTTCTTCCTTACCTTTATAAACAAGTGGTTTTTCTACCTTGCCACCAGCATATTGTTCTAAAAGTCCTATCGCACGAAAAGCAGCTAAGGTGGTGTTGTTCATCGGCAAGCCTTTTTCATTTCTCAAGGAAGATTCAGAACGAAGGGCTAGCGCTTGGGCAGTTCGTCTAATCTTTGTACCGTGAAATAATGCCGCTTCCAGTAGGATATTGGTGGTATTGTCTTCAACCTCTGTTGAAAGCCCACCCATGACACCACCAAGAGCGATAGGAGTGCCACCATCAGCGATGACAATCATCCCATCAGTTAAATTACGTTCCTCACCATCTAAAGTCGTGAGTTTTTCTCCTGAAGTTGCTAGGCGTACAGAAAGCTTCTTTTGTGGTAGTTTTTGATAATCAAAGGCATGAAGCGGTTGACCTGTTTCTAGCATGACATAGTTAGTAATATCGACAACATTGCTAATCGGTCTCACCCCTGCACTTTGTAGACGTGTTTCTAGCCAAAGTGGGGAACGACTGACCTTAACCCCCTCTATCAAGCTTGCAGAATAAAAGCTAGAAGCCTCTTCATCTAAAGCTTCTATCTCAACATAGTCTGCACTTTCACTCGTCTTGCCTAGGGTGACTTCTAAAGGTTTGATTGGCTTATCCAATAAGGCAGCCACTTCTAGGGCAACGCCATAGATACTGAGGCAGTCTGTACGATTTGGTGTAAGATCTAAATCCAAAATCACATCATCTAAACCAAGATAATGTACTGCATCTGCACCAAGAGGGGCATCCTCTGGTAAGACTTTAATCCCTATCTTATCCGCTTCATGTAATAAAGCCTCTTCCACACCAAGTTCGCTCATCCCGCAAAGCATACCATAGGAATCAATGCCTCTGAGTTTCGCTTCTTTTATCTTGATCCCATTAGGTAGGGTGGCACCAACTTGAGCATAGACAACCTTTTGACCTGCTGCCACATTGCTCGCACCACAGACCACTTGCAAGGTATTGGTGCCATCAGTTGTCACTTCACATAGATGGAGATGATCAGAATCTGGATGGTCAACACAGGTTTTAACTTCAGCGACGACTAATTTAGAAATTTCTTTATCAAGGTAGGTGACTTCGCCTATTTCTACCCCTGACTTGGTAATTAATTCTGCTAATTCATCAGCATTTCTATCAATATCGACAAAGGTTTTTAACCAGTTTAATGATACTTTCATACAAACCTCCTAAAATTGTTCCAATGTACGAATGTCATTGGCAAAGAGCAATCTTAAATCACTAATACCATACTTCAGCATAGCAATACGTTCTACACCCATACCGAAGGCAAAGCCTTGTACCTTATTAGGGTCATAGCCCCCAGCACGCAAGACATTAGGGTGTACCATGCCGGCACCAAGGATTTCAAGCCAACCTGTATGAGAGCAAACACGGCAACCTTGACCACCACAACTCACACAAGAAATGTCCACTTCTACCGAAGGCTCGGTAAAAGGAAAATAACTTGGTCTGAGACGCAAATCGACATCTTTTTCAAAAATTTCTCTTACAAAATATAAGAGGGTACCCTTTAAATCTGCCATGGTAATAGCTTCACCAATGAGCAAACCCTCTATCTGATGAAACATTGGAGAGTGTGTTGCATCATCATCTTTGCGATAAACACGTCCTGGACAGATAATTTTGACTGGCACTTCGCCACCTTTTTTTTCCATAGTACGAATTTGGACAGGAGAGGTTTGGGAACGCAAAACAATGTTTTCATCAATATAAAACGTATCTTGCATGTCACGTGCTGGATGGTCTTTGGCAAGATTGAGCGCTTGGAAATTGTAATAATCGCTTTCTATCTCAGGCCCTTCTGCCACTTCAAAGCCAAGACTGGTAAAAATTGATACTGCCTCATCTACCACCAAAGTTAGTGGGTGTACGCCCCCTTTTTTACGTGTACGCCCTGGCAAAGTAACATCTATCGTCTCTTTTTCCAGTTTTTCACGAAGGGCTTCCGCTTTGTAGAGTTTCATCTTTTCATCAATAGAAGCGATGATATACTCTCTAACCTTATTGGCATTTTCACCAAAGACTGGACGCTCCTCCTTGGAGAGCTTACCCATTTCTTTCATAATATGAGCCAATTTTCCCTTTTTACCCATAAAATTGATCTTAAATTCATTGAGTTCTTTTTCACTATAGGTTTTTTCTAAATGTTCCTTAACCTCTCCCCTTAAGGTCCCTAGTTGATCTAATAATTCTTTGATACTCATCTTATCCTCCTCAAAATAAAAAGACCCCTCCCCTATGGGACGAAGTCTCTCGTGATACCACCCAAATTTTACCTTTACACCTTGGTAAAGGTACTCTTTATGCGTTAACGCCTGCTACGTTACCTCCTACTGATTTTCAAAGGTAATTGCTCCAGGGCGAACCCCCTTAACCTACTGCCAGATGGTGTTTTCAGTCTCGCCACCAACTCCCTTTATAGCAATCTTTTGGTCAAAGGCTCCCTTTCATCGCAACTCATATATAAAAGTCTTGCCTTGATTATAACGAAAAACCTCTTGTCTTACAACCAAGACAAGAGGTTTTTCATCATTTTATCTTCACTAAGGTGTCGTTCCATGACGTAAACTGTCATTTTCTGCTCTTAGGCGCTCATTTTCTGCACGCAAAGCCTCTAATTCACTTTGCATACCGCCAGCCTCAGCCTGTGCTACAGCGTGAGATTTCATCATTGCCATATTAACTGCCTCCAAAATCCCCCTTGAACTAAAGGTTGCCTCACTAATTGTATCAACCTCTGCAATAGTATTCGCCTCAATAATCTTATCATGAACCTCTTTTGCAGATTCAAGATAAATACGACTTTGTCTAGAGCTTGGTTCTGTTGTTTCAATATGAGTGATACGACCTCCTTCAATGGTCACTACAGAAGTCAATACATTGTAAGGTGGTGGATTACCTGCTTCTGAAAGCTGTTTCTCTGTCATACCACTTCTCATCTTGCTCCAACCTCTACCATAACCTGTATAGACACCATCAGCTAGGGTAATCGTCCCTTCTAAATTGGCAGTTTCAGTCAAAAAATCTTTTCTATCTTTTAAGATTCCATCAAGACTTGCTTTTAATTGGGTAATTGTTTTGTTTAAGCTATCAAGCAATTCAGGATTACCGCCTCCACCTTTTAAGGCATCATTGACTGCTTGTATCACGCCCGAACTTGACATTGTTGCGCCACTAACGGTATCTACCCCACTAGTGCCATTTTTTTCAATCAAATTTTTGATAAGGGTACGTTCTCTATCTTCACTAAAATACTGACCTCTGTCCTCAGTGTGTTCCAGTTTGATGTTAGTAATTTTTTTATTGTTTACAGTTACAATCGCTTTAATCAAACGGTTGGCATAGCCCCGTCCAAAGCCTGTATACTCCCCATCAGCTTTATCTTCAGCAGTCTTAGCATTGCTTTGGTTTAGCGCATTGAGTTTTTGTTTTAAAATATCTAGTTCATTTTCAGCCTTATCCAGCTTATCTTTAGAGACCAACTCAACTTGATCATCATCTTTGATTTCCTGACCACTTGCCTTGAGCATAGCAGTTTTAGTTGCGTTTAAAATGGCATTTGAAGTAAAGGTTGCGCCACTAGCAATATCGACGCCCTTGGTTGTGCCAAGTTTTTCAATTTTTTCAATCACTGAATTTGCTATTGAAATATATTGAGAATCTTCATTGTTCTCTCCAAGGATAACAGAACTAACTTTACCTTCCCTCACAGTGATTAAAACTTCTACTAAACCACCATAACCACTGGCTTTAGCACTATAACGACCATCTTTGAGCTTGCCTGTCACATCTGGGGTACTCTCACCTGCTGATTTCAGTTGTTTTTTGAGACGCTCTATTTCCTCATTAAGGCGTTTAATCTGTTCAATACCATCGCCACCACTAGAAACCATCTCCTGTCCTCGAGAAAGACGAAGGGCATTACTTACCCCACCTAAAATACCCTTAGAAGAAAAGGTTGCGCCAGAAATGGTATCCACACCCTTAGTGCCTTGATTTTTAACGATATTTGCTAAAAGTGGTGGCATCTTATCTATATAGTCTTTATCATCTGAATGTTTCTTGATGTGAACCTCAGTAATTTTTCCACCACTGATGACCACTTCGCTCACAATTTCACCATTATAGCCAATAGCAGAGCCTTCATAGCGACCATCTTTAAGTGCACCCTCACCATCATCGATTTTAGATGGTGCAACTTGAGCACGTGCTTTTAAGGTCTTAATTTCCTCATTTAATTTTTTAATCTGAAGTTTGTAGGCTTCACTTTCATTACTTGCATTCCCTATATTGCTAGCAGTTCCACCACTTGCTTTTTGAAGTGCTTTACTAGCAGCATTAATCAAGCCCAGAGAGCTATAAGTTGCACCACTGACTGTATCCACTTGGGTGGTTTGCCTATTTACAATATTTGTTAAAACCCTCATAGCATTGGAAAGATAAGGCTCATCATCATTGCCTGAAATATATTTTGCACTCAAAATTTTGCCATCACGTATTTCTACCTCAACAGTGAGTGTATCTGCATAACCTTGAGCAGAACCCTGATAACGCCCATCTTTAAGATTGGCTGTAGAAATCGCTACCTCTTCTCTTTTAGGTTTTACTGAATTTTTTGCCTTACTTGTGCCAGTGGATTTCACTTTAGCTTGAGGTACACTTGCACCTAGAGCCTTGGCGGTTGCTTCTAAGATAGCTTGACTTGTAATGGTTGCCCCACTAATGGTATCAACCTCGAGCGTACCTTTCTTTAAGATACTATCCACAACCTTGAGTCCATTTTCATAGTAACCAGGGGTTTCTGTCTGATGCACCACTTGAAGCTCAACAATCTTACCTTGCTTAACAACAACACGTACTTCAATTTCCCCAGAATAGCCCTCAGCCTTACCAAAAAACTCACCATCAGGATAAGAAGTAGGCAACTTCAAGTCTTTTTTTACTTCCTTTGCGCTACCTTCTTGCTTATCAGGTCTCTTGCGTTCAATCTTATGCGTGTTCTTGCCAACATCTCTTGAAGTGCCATAAGCGTAGCCTGATGTCGTAGAAAAAACCAAAGCAAGGGCTAGCACTAAGGCTGTCTTTTTTTTGCTCTTTATCATTGCCACACTCCTACTCTGCTTTTGCCAAAGCATCATCTATCGCATCTAAAATACCATATGAGCTAAAAGTTGCCCCAGTAACAGCGTCAACTTCCAGAGTATTTTGTTTATCCAAAACACCTTTTAAAATAGGTTTCACTACCATATCAAGATATTCCTTATCATCTTCTGTTTTTAAGATATTAAGCGCCACTATCCAACCTTTTTGAATGGTAACCCCTATCGTTAAGTCACCATTATATGCAGGCGCACTACCTTCATAGTAGCCATCTGTATAAACGCCTCGCCCTTCAAAAGTATCAACTTGGCGTGTAAAATCTCCTGCTAACACAGGTACCTTAATCGCTTCTATAGGTGAGACAAACCGTATCGCTAAGAGAATAACACCCATTAGCACAATCGCAACCACTTTCTTTAGCATCTCTTACACCTCATACTACAATACGCTTTTTGCGTTTCATCTGCCAATTTTTGAAAAATCGAAGCAACAAATAGAGCACAAAAATCACAGTATAAAATAGCATCGCTTTACTATCCCTTAAGTTTTCAGCCTTGGCAAAATACTCTGCCAAAATATGGATATAAACCAAACCATAAAAAATGTAGGCATATTCTTGAAGTGCCTTCCAGCGCCTACCATTCATCTGTTTGCGTATCATGTGATAAGATGTGATAAAAAGTGG
The DNA here is from genome assembly GCA_938044045.1 of uncultured Peptococcaceae bacterium. Classification (GTDB taxonomy): domain Bacteria; phylum Bacillota; class Peptococcia; order Peptococcales; family Peptococcaceae; genus CALIQN01. The sequence goes on along the minus strand of CALIQN010000127.1, from coordinate 1,932 downwards.
CACCATAATAACACCTGCTACTAGACCTGCTATTGCTCCTGTTAATATGCCCCATAGCCCTAAACCCGTCAGTTTAGATAGTCTTGATGAATTTGCCAAAAATTCCATCAAATAATAAACAACATGAGGCAAAATCAAAGTTGAAGCAACAATGGAGATTTCACCACGGCACATCATTATCTTTTTTCTTAATTTCCATGTATTCGGCAAAGCACCTGCCATCATTACCCAAATAAAGATAATCGTAGGTAAGGCTCCATTTTCCAGAAAATTCATCAAAAAAAGTAAGCCCTTAGGATAAAGCACCTCATAACCATGCAGTCTCAATCCCATGCGATAGCATAGCTCTAAACAAAAGGCAAGTGCCAAAAAATAGGCTATCAGTCCATTTTTTCTAATTTTTTCAGCACCAAAAAATATTACTATCCCACATATTAAAAAGCATATTAAATGTATCATGCCTTGTTTTATCTCCTACTTTATGTCATTGCAAACGGCATAAAAGCGATAGGTGCTAACTATCGCTTTTATGCTCATTTTAAAAGATGATCTATTCCGCACTAAGGATAATACGGTGATTATTTGGATTGATACTGTATGGTGGTGTGACTTTAAGTTCATTTTGAGGGATAACCACTTCGTACTGCTCGCTACCATCAACTTTAGCAAGAATTGAGGCATCAGGTGTAGACGCCAGCTTAAGACTAAATTCTTTTACCTCACCACTACGGATATCCTTGGCCACTTCTCTAAACTCAACTTCCTTACCATCAATATTACTAACTTCAGCAGTCGGTACTTTCAATCGTTGAACGTATTCATCTGTCTGATAGTCAAGTAAATCAATCCAATTATCACTCCCTTTGACCTTAATTTGAATTTTTTCACCCTTCATGATTTTTCTCTTTGCGGTAACATTCATAGCTTTCAAAAACTTATACGTCTCACTTGCTTGATGATAAACACGTGGGTAGATCGCTCCAACTTTTTCAAAATGTTCCCCTTGAGGAAAAGGAAGATACTGATGGTAACCCTTATCCGCTTTTATCACAATAGATAAACCATACTCCGAAAATTGCGCATATGGTACATCAACTGTACTACCATCTTTTTTGGTAACAGTTACTACGACATCAGACCAATCAGCTTCATCACCCACCATATAACGCTTATCCGTTGCAAAAGTCTTCACTCTAAAGTCTTTAATATCACTATCAGCAGTCGCTTTCTTCAAGGCATTACCAATAGCAATGGCACCACCACTCCCAGAAAAAGTTGCACCACTAATGGTATCAAAAGCATATTGTTCATAACCATATTCTGTCGTCAAATATGTCTTCATACAACGCATCACATCATCTTCAGCATCTGATGGCGTATCATAGTGACTGCTTACAGTAATAGTATTATTGGTACCAAATTTATCTTTACCTACTACATCAATTAAAGCTTCGGAAATTTCCTTACCAGTATCTGAGCTTACCGCTAATACTTGACGTGTTAAATCTCGTGCGGCCTTCATCTGATAAGCCAAAATAACCGGATCTTTTCCCTTGCTTGCTACAAGGTTAAAAGCTCTAATACAAGAGGCTTCAAACCTACCACCATCATCTACTGTATCACCTGAGTAAGAGCCTGGCCAAATTTTTCCAATTTCTTCTCTAACAATATCAACAGCAACCACTTTGCCATTAGTTACAGTAATTTTTACCGGTAGAGGCTTACTTTCAACAAAGCCAACCGCATCTCCAAAGTATTCGCCATCTTCAAAATGTAAATTTTGACTAATTGCTTCTACCTGCTCTTTGCTTAAAATATTTTTTCCATCAATCTCACCGAAAAGTGGATTAGTATTACCGCCAGGTGCTGGAGGATTAGGCGCAGTTGCTTTAGCCTTTAATCCTTTGATTGGTTGGCGGTTCTTGGCCTCTG
>CALIQN010000126.1 GCA_938044045.1 uncultured Peptococcaceae bacterium | reverse complement strand
AAGTTATAGCATGTGTGTTTCAAGCATGCTCTAGCTCTAAATGCTTTTATAAGATTATTCTATGGCTCAATTATTTTAGTGTTTTGCTAAAAAACTTGAGATTTCACCCATCCCACGATAAACCTCATCATCTACGATTAGGCATGGCACAGAGGTGATATTATATTTTTCTATAAGCGTCATATTTTCCATAGCATCCTTTTCCTCATAGACCACTTCTTTCATTTGTAAGAGACGCTTGGCTGTCGGACAATTTGGACAAGTTTTCGTTGTCAATAACAAGATGCTTTGATCCTCTTTTCTTAAAACTTCCACTTCTTCTAGAGTGTTGTTTTTAGGCTGATACAAGTACGTTTTGGGAATAACTTCATAAACTTTTCTTTCATCGTATTCTTGTCGTTTACCATCATTCCAATTTTTTATCGGACGATAATAGCCTGTAATACGACTATAAACTTCTGTTTCCTTAGCACAATGTGGACAGATTGGCACTTCCCCTGTCAAATAGCCATGCTCTGGACAAATCGAATAGGTTGGTGAAAGGGTATAGTAAGGAAGTTCATAATTTTCTGCAATGGTTTTTACGAGTTTTGCAGAAGATTCCCAGGAAGGCATTTTTTCTCCCAAGAAAGCATGGAACACCGTACCAGAAGTATAGAGAGTTTGTAAGCCATCTTGAATATCCAAAGCTTCAAAAATATCATCTGTATACCCTACAGGCAAGTGAGAACTATTGGTATAGTATGGTTTGTCTTCATTACTAGAAGCTGTAACAATATCAGGATAATATTTTTTATCATGCTTTGCTAAACGATAACTGGTAGATTCAGCAGGCGTTGCCTCTAAATTATACAAATCCCCATAAAGCTCTTGATAATCAGAGAGTCTTTCTCGCATATGTGTTAAGACCTCTTTAGCAAATACTTGGGTTGCCTTATGGGTTAAATCTTTCTTTAGCCAAGGAGCATTTAAGCCAACCTCATTCATCCCTACCAAACCAATGGTAGAAAAATGATTGGTAAAGCTACCCAAATAGCGCTTTGTATAAGGATAAAGTCCCTCATCTAATAGTTTTGAAAGCACCTCTCTTTTTACTTTCAAAGAGCGAGCAGAAATATCCATCATCTGATCTAGTCGCTGATAGAACTCTTCTTTGGTTTTTGATTTATAAGCAATACGTGGCAGATTGATGGTAACGACACCAATAGAGCCTGTACTCTCTCCACTACCAAAATACCCCCCTGATTTTTTTCTTAATTCCCGTAAATCAAGACGTAAACGGCAACACATACTGCGTACATCACTTGGTTCCATATCACTATTAATATAATTAGAAAAATATGGTGTGCCATATTTTGCTGTCATTTCAAAAAGCAGACGATTGTTTTCTTTATCTGACCAATCAAAATCTTTGGTAATAGAATAGGTTGGAATAGGGTACTGAAAACCTCTTCCTTGGGCATCGCCTTCAATCATCGTTTCAATAAAAGCTTTATTGATCATATCCATTTCTTTTTGACAATCGGCATAGGTATAATCCTGTTCCTTACCGCCCACTAAAGCTTTTTCTTTTGCCAAATCATTCGGCACAATCCAATCAAAAGTTACATTAGAAAATGGTGATTGGGTTCCCCAACGACTAGGGGTATTCACACCATAAATAAAAGATTCTATGCATTGTTTCACTTCTCTATAAGTCAACTGGTCGGCACGAACAAAAGGTGCTAAGTATGTATCAAAAGAAGAAAATGCTTGCGCACCTGCCCATTCATTTTGCATAATACCCAAGAAATTGACCATTTGATTACATAAAGTTGAAAGGTGTTTTGCTGGTGCTGAGGTAATTTTACCTGATACACCTCCTAAACCTTCTTTAATCAATTGCTTTAAAGACCAGCCAGCACAATAGCCTGTTAGCATCGATAAATCATGTAAATGTATATCTGCCATCTTATGTGCGTTTCTGACTTCTTCATCATAGACTTCACTTAGCCAATAATTTGCTGTCATAGCACCAGAATTAGATAAAATCAAGCCCCCAACAGAATAAGTTACTGTAGAATTTTCTTTAACACGCCAATCATCAATATTGAGGTAATTATTTACTACTGTCTTATAATCAAGCAAGGTATCTGCAACATGACGCAATTTCTCTCTTTGCTTGCGATACAATATATAGGCTTTAGCAACTTCACTATAACCTGAACGACTAAGTACACTTTCTACACTATCTTGGATGCTTTCAACTTCTATAATGTCATTTCTAACTTTTGGGGCAAAATCTGCTGTTACTTTAAGGGCAATAAACTCTAAAACATTATCTGTATAAGGTACTTTTGTCGCTTCAAATGCTTTTTTAATAGCATTTATGATTCTTTCAATCTGAAAAGGTACGACTTCGCCACTACGTTTTAGAACTGTATACATGCCTTTCCCTCCTTAATTTTAAACCATCCTCTAAAAAAATAAGATAGCAAGTCTTTGCTTGCTATCATTATTTTTTATGCTTCTTGATTATTTTCATGATCAGCTGTATCCAATGCTTCTTCTAGTGCATCAATACCTGCTGTTTCATAAAGTTCATTTTCGCTTTCACTTGGATCACTAATAAATTCATAGCAATCAGAAGCATTATCTTCCCAAAGACGTTCTTTCTTTTTCTTGTTAAAGAAATATAGTGCTGCACCAGCTATTGCACCGAGCACAAGCAAGCAAGTTAGCTTTTTGCCTTTACCTCTCAATGGGCATAGTGGACAACTTTTTTTACTTAAGCGTTCTGGTACAACAAACTCAGGTAATTCTACACGTTTTAATTGATTGGCAACATCAAAATCTTGCCATTTTTTTAAGGCAATTTTATTGAGACGACTAGCCTCCTGAGCTGTTTTTTGTTGCATTTTTTGTAAAGCTTTTACCTGTGCTTCAAAATTTTGATTAAACATCATCTTCATCCTTCCTCATCTAATTGAAAAAATGCTATACCAACAGCGCCTAATCCAATATGACAAGAAACTACACTACCAATCTCTTGCCATGACGCTTCGTCAGTTTCAATTCCACGTTCTTGCAGCAATGTTTTAAGCTGTTCGCTACTTTCTCTTCTATCATTGTAACCAAAAGAAGCATAAAGCTTTTTTGAAGGGTCAATTTTTTGGGCAACAATATCCGCTAAGCGAATCAAAGCTTTATTTTCTTTACTTCCTCTTACCTTATCATACCCTTCAATGACACCTTCTTCAAGTCTTAAAATCGGCTTGATATTGAGTATCGAACCCACGAGATAGCTCGCCTTACCGATACGTCCACCTTTTTCTAAATTATCTAAGGAATCAAGCAGAAAATACAAGCTTGTTTTTTTAGGTATTTCAACAATTGCTTGTTGAATTTTAGCCATTGGTGCCTTTTCATTAATTAACTTTGCAAGATAATGCACAAAATTACCAAGACCCATCGTTGCTGTTAAACTATCAACCACAGTAACCTTAACCTTGTCTGCAATCATTTGACTTGCTATCCTTGCACTATCTACAGTGCCACTCAAGGTTTTGGCCAAATGGACCGATATAATTTCCTCAAAGCCTTCTTCTGCAAGTTTTTGATAGGTTTCTAAAAAAACACCTGGCGAAATTTGAGAAGTTGTTGGTAGGGTCTTACAAGTTTTCAAATACTCATAAAATTCTTGATTACTGATATCTATGCGATCTAAATAGCTTTTATCTTCAAAATGAACTGTAAGAGGAACAACAACTATGCCTAAACGATCAGCTATTTCACTAGGAATATCCGCTGTGCTATCTGTCACTATTACAATTTTAGACACAATCTCCCTACTTTCCTTTTATTCTGCTGAGAGCATAACATGATAGACTTCCTGTCCACCATAATGAAGCTCAAACTCTAAATCAGGATAACTTTCCTCTAACTTTTCTAAAATAGTTTGACCTTCATCTTTAGTTTCTACACCTGTATAAACAGTGACAAATTCTTTGCCTTCCTCTTCTACTAGGCTCATCATTTTATCCAAACTTTCCATTAATGTTGACACAGAAGCTACAATTTTTCCATTATAAATTGCCAAAAAGTCTCCTGTAGTAATTTCCACTTCGCCAATCTTAGTATCTCTAATTGCCTTGGTTACTTCACCAGTAGAAACCAAATCAAGCATTTCATTCATCATCTCGACATTTTCTTCAAGTGTAACTGTCTCTTTAAAATTCATCATAGCGCAGATACCTTGAGGAAGATATTTTGTTGGTAAAACGGCAATTGATAAATCTTGACGAATATTTTTTGCTTGTTCAGCACTCAAAATGACATTTTTATTATTTGGCAGAATAACAATATTATCTGCATCAACCTCATCAATCGCTTTTAAGAAATCTTCTGTGCTAGGATTCATGGTTTGTCCCCCAGCAATAATATGGTCAACACCCATACTCTTAAAAATTTCTGCTAAGCCCTCGCCACTACATACAGCGATAACGGAGTAAGCCTTATGCGCCGCTTTCGTCTCTTCAAGCTGAGCTTTTTCTTGCAAGAGTCTGTTTTGTGTCTTCATGTTATTGATTTTAATATCATCAAGTTCACCAAACTGACTACAAAATTCCATCGCACCACCAGGATTGTTGGTATGGACATGGATTTTCACCGTAGGATGAACATAAATCACTAGGGTGCAATCACCCTTATCAAGAAGATAATTTTTTATTTTTTCAGTAGGATCTTCTGAAACGCCCTGAATTAAAAACTCAGTGCAATACTGAAAAACAATATCATCTGGATTGACAAAAAAGTGATTAAAAGACTCATCTAAATCCACATCTAGACTGACTTCTTTTTCTTCACTGACATCTTCTCCTAGATAAGCTAGCTTCATCCCTTCTACAAAAAATAAAAAGCCTTGCCCTCCTGCATCAACAACACCAGCCTGTTTTAAGACAGGTAATAACTCCGGTGTGTTTTCTAAGCTTTTATAGCCTGCTTTTAGATAGAGATCAAAAAGATCAAGCAAAGTACCATTTTCTTCATCAAAGTCTTCAACAGCCTCATAGGCTTCACGGACAACAGTCAGAATGGTCCCCTCCATAGGGTTAGTCACTGCTTGATAAGCTTTTTGAGACCCTCCAAAAAAACCTTTTTTTACTGCTTTAACACCAGCACAATCTTCATCTTTTAATGCTTCAACAAAACCTGCTAAAACCTGAGATAAAATAACCCCTGAGTTTCCTCTTGCGCCCATTAAAGCACCATAAGAAACTTTTTCACTCACATTTTTTAAGGTTTTTTGTTCCTCAATTTGATGAATAAATCGTGCTGCTGAATGAATTGTCATTGACATATTCGTTCCTGTATCGCCATCAGGCACAGGAAAAACATTTAAATTATCTACTATTGTTTTTTTATTACTAAGATGATTGGCACCTGAAAAAATCATTCTCGCCAATAATTCTCCTGTAATACATTGTTCCTTTAGCATAATTGCCTCCTAAATAGATGCTATCATCTAAAAATGAGGTAAACCCTCTTATAGAATAAGATAACCTATTTTATGGGTTGGTGCAAATGGTTTTAATAATATTCGTTGAAATACACACCCATATCTTGATGAAGCCCAGTGAAATAATTTCTAAAAAATTGCCAATTTTCCTCTTGTTTTACCCATTTTGGCGAAATTTTTTCATAAGGTAGGCGCCCAAAAACCATTTTAGTCAATACTTCTTGCTCAATTACAAAGCTCACTTCATCTTCATTTATCACACTAACCTCTGAAACTTCCTCTGCTAGATAAATGTAGGTTGTCTCTTTCTTATTACTTAATCCAAAAATAAAGGCTTTTTCAGCTTGGCATAGTGGTATTAGCCATTTATCTAAAGCAATCAGCTTTGCCATCATAAATGGTTCGAGACTCACATGAGTCTTATCTACATTTCGATGAAATGCTAATGGCTCATTTTGTGGTGCTGACCATTGGAAATGAGAAACTTGAGAGGCATGAGAACGAACAAAATGCAAGAGCGCTCGCCTCGCCTCTTCATCTAGATACTGACATTCTCTAATCATAAAATTTTCTGCTATCGTATAAAAAATATAGCCTGCACAAAGGCCATCTCGCCAATAAGCATAAGCCCATCCACCTTCTAAAAGCACATCTTGGCAAAGAGCATCAAAATGTCTGTCTGTTCGACATAATGCTAACGTATTATTCTCTTGACTCTTTTGATAAACCATTCTAATTGATAATGGTAGTTTTTCTTTGAGATTAATTGGTTTAAATTCACCTTGCTTTTCAACTTTTTCCAATTCATTCATAGGCAGATTCATCTGATAGTGAAAATCAATAAAAGTATAGCCAAAGTGATAATAAAAACCTGCCTCAAAAGGCATAAGTAGGAGAAAATCATACCCCGCTTTTTTTGCAAAATGTTCTGCTTCTAACATCAAAAGCTTGGCTAGCTTCTCATCTCTTGCCTCAGGCAAGACATCTACGCCTACGATATAAGCACCTTGATAAAACTCACCATTTTTTTCTAAGGTTTGATGAATTAACTGTAAACTTGCATAAATTTTTCCATCTAAACCTATCGCCACAAGGCATTCCTTGTGGCGATAATAATTGGAAAAATACCAATCTCTGAAACATTCACTATCTCGATGAAAAGCATATTGCCATAAATGTTTCACTTGATCAGTTTCAGATAGCTTAGCAAAGCGCACTTGATAGTTCTTAGCCATTAATATAGACCCCTCTATATTTTCGCAATAAATAATCTGGATAGTAACTTTCTTTCGCTTTTTTTAAGCCTGGTAAGCCCATATCTTCCTCACGATTAACATAAGTAATATCCTGCCAAAAATAATTAAGATAGTCTTGATTGATAACAGGATAAAGACCCCTATATTCTGGAAAAGCCTTTTCTATATGAATGACTACGGTATCCTCATTTACCTTTTCACCCATAGTAAAAGCCACTATCTTACCACCAACACGAATAAAACCACCCTTAAAGTCAAGATCTTTACTATTGGTGAGCGCATTGTATACCGCCTCACGCTCAGCCAAAAGCCCATCATCCAAGCTATCTTCTAAGTAACGCTTACCATACCATCGTTCTAAAAAGTCTAACGCTTCATAAGCGGTTGCTTCAGTCATTTCTTCAAATTTGTAATCAGGATGATCACTTTTAAAAGCATTGATATGATTACGCTTTTTAGAATACTTACGGCCTGCTAAAGTACGTAAATTTTCACCCAAATAAATATAGTCTGCAATATCTGGTTCTAAGGTATAGTCAAACATATTTGGGAAGCTAATATCAAATTTCTTTTTTTCTGACTCAGTAATTGCACGTACAACTAAAGTTTTCTGTCTTGAGCGATAATCATTAATCACATCTTCAACAGCATGCTTAAAAAGATGACTATCCTGTTCTAAACCATAAGGTGGTAAAATCCAACTTGCCTCAAAAGCATTTGGTTCAATCACTAAATGATTGTTAACCACTGCCCAACGTACAGCATAGCTTTTGCGCCACATATAAAGATTTGTAAAAGTTGTTTCAGAATTTTGATTTGTAATATTATTTAAAAAATGATCCAAAATTGGCTTATCAGTCAATTGAATTTGCTTATAACCTAGCATCCAAGCCATCACCTCAAAATATTAAAGATTATAGTATAAATTATTTGTTGAATAAACCGGTTCGCTTGTCGTATCAATACCCAACTTACCAAAAAATATCTCTTCTGTATGTGGAAGAATTGTTGTCGAATGCGCACGTAAATTTCGAAGTTTATCCAGTTCATTTAAACAAGCCATTGCCATAGGATTGGTCACTGCACAAATAGATAAGGTCGTCATCAACTCTTCACAATTTAAATTTGGTTTTTTACAAGATAAGTGCTCTCTTTTGAGTTTTAAAATAGGTTCCAAAATCACTGGTGAAATCAAGTGCATCTCATCTGGTACCCCTGCTAAAGTTTTCAAAGCATTCATTAAAAGTGCTGCTCCTGCACTCATAAATTTAGATTGTTTACCTGTTATCATTTGACCATCATCTAGTTCCAAAGCCATAGCACGATAGTTGACGTCTTCAGTCACTTCTTGATGTCTTTTACGTAGTTCCTCTGCTGCCTTATGTGCATAAATGGTGACTTTTCTATCTTCTGGTTTAAGATTCATCTCTTCCATCAATAAACGTGCTCGTTCAAAGGTTTCATAATCAACTTGACCTTTTTTATAATCACAAGCTGTTTTAAAATAGCGTCTGATAATTTCTTGTAAAGACGCCTCACGAACCACTTCATCATCAATAATACCAAAGCCAACACGATTCACACCCATATCAGTTGGGGATTTATAAATAGAGGGTTGATTGGTAATTTTTTCAATGATTCTTTTTAATAAGGGAAAAGCTTCAATGTCACGATTATAATTCACGGTCACTTCATTATAAGCTTCCATATGAAAACTATCGATCATATTAACATCTTTTAAATCTACCGTTGCTGACTCATAGGCCACATTGAGAGGATGTTTTAGCGGCACATTCCATACTGGAAAGGTCTCAAACTTTGAATATCCTGCTATATTTCCTCTTTTGGCTTCATGGTAAAGTTGACTAAGACAAGTCGCTAATTTTCCACTGCCAGGTCCAGGTCCAGTGACAACAACAATCGGCTTTGTTGTTTCGATATAGCTATTTTGACCATAGCCTTCTTCACTAACGATGACATTAACATCCAAAGGATACCCCTTTGTAGCCTGATGTTCATATACCCTAATCCCTCTGCGTTTTAACTTTTCACAAAAAATTGAAGCTGCTGGTTGTGAATGGTATCGTGTCAAAACAACGCTATTGACACTCAAGCCTCTCTCCCTCAAATCATCAATCAAACGCAAGACATCCATATCATAGGTAATCCCATAATCGCCTCTCACCTTATTTTTTTCAATGTCCTCTGCATAAATACAAATGACAATTTCCAATTGTGATTTTAAACGTTCTAATAATTTAATTTTCGCATCTTTATCATAACCTGGAAGAACTCTTGCGGCGTGTAAGTCACCCATAAGTTTTCCACCAAATTCTAAATAGAGTTTATCGTAATGATGAACTCTCTCTAAAATAAATTCAGACTGTTCTTTTAGATACTTTTCTGAATCAAAACCGATCTTCACAACAAACCTCCAAATTTTTTCAAATTTTTTCTTGCATTATTTAGCCATATCTACTATAATAACCTTCCAAGATTAGTTAAAATGCAAAAATAAATCTTTAAGTGATTTATTTTTGATTAACCTTATTAATCTTGAAAACACAATGCATTATTATATCATTTTTAGCAAAAAATGAAAAGCTTTCTAGTTGATTTTTTACTTTAAATGAGGTACAATGTTTCTTGTAAGGGCGGTTAGCTCAGTTGGTTAGAGTATCTGCTTGACATGCAGGGGGTCGTTGGTTCGAGTCCAATATCGCCCATTTTTTGAGCCTTATATAGGCTCTTTTTTTATGTTATTTTTTATTTCTGGTAATTTAAAACGACAAGCTATTATTTATCATAGCTATATAATGATCAAAATGACTGCACGAAAAAGCCATTGTTTTCTTGATTTTTAAGAAAACAATGGCTTTTTACTTTCATTATCTTTCTACTTTTAGTCTCTCAACACGTTTTTGTCTATCATCTTCAATGTAAGCTTCGTTTAGCACTTCAATAGTATGCTTAACTTTTGCTTGTCCACCAAAACGTTTTTGTCCATCGGATAGTTGCATCATACAAGAACCACAACCGGTCACAATGGTATCCGCCTGAGTTTTTTTGATATCTTCAAACTTCTCATTTTGAATATCCATAGACAAATCATAGTGCGTCAAACTGAAAGAACCTGCACTACCACAGCAACGATTAGGTCTTGCCATTTCTACAAAGTCCACATCTGGCAAGCTCTTGAGAATATTTCTAGGTTCTTCTATGACGCCAATACCTCTTCTTAAGTGGCAAGGATCATGATAGGTCATAATTTCATGTGTGGTATGAAGTGAGGAAAGATCAGGTTTAACGACATTCATTAAGAAATCGCTCCAATCACGTACCTTACTTGAAACTCGCTTTGCCATTTCATAGTATTTACTACCTTCTAATAAATCAAGATAGTGTTCCTTTAAAGATAGGGCACAAGAGCCACAAACCGTTAAGATATAATCTACCTCTAGCTTATCAAAAAGTTTAACATGATCAATTGCCATTGCCTTTGCCATTTCTTGATGGCCATGAGACAAAATAGGTGTCCCACAACAATGTTGTCCCTTAGGCACAATGACTTCCACATTATTATGTGCCATGATATTCATAAAAGCTTTAGAGATATTATCATAGATATAATTCGCTGAACAGCCAGTAAAATAAGCGACCTTATATTTCACAGGACCCAAAGGCTTACTCACCTCTGAAACTGTTTTTCTAAATGGCTTATCTGCTAAATCTGGTACGATACGCTTCATATCTAAACCAAACGGAAAACGTGGGGTGTAACCGCCACTTTCTTTTTCTTTCTTAAAAACAACACCTTGGAAAGTGCTACCTAATTGCATTCCTGTATCCATTAAAAATGGACGATCTACAACATTGAAGATAACTTTTTTTAGTGGGTGCATCCCTTGCTGTCTCACAACAGCTGCACGACCCGCTAAAACAATTTTATCAATTTCTACCCCACATGGGCAGATTTCATTACATGCACGACAAGTCAGACAATGTTCCAAATGATGTTTCAAACCTTTTTCATCACCTGTAATTAAGCCGTTTAAAAGTGCTTGAACTAACTTAATCTTACCTCTTGCGACACTACCTTCTTCTTTTGTTTCAAAATAAATTGGACAAACTTCTTGGCAGTTACCACACGCCATACATTTCATGACTTCATCTTCAATGAACTTCACATCATCAAACAAGCCCATCGTTTACTCCCCCTTAAAGATGAAATGATCAGGATTAAACATATATGTTGGATCAAAAGCTTCTTTTACTGCTTTAAAAGTTTCTAGTCCAGCCTCTCCAAACTGATCTATCATATATTTTGACTTACCGATACCGATACCATGTTCTCCTGATAAAGTGCCTCCCATTTCTAGGGCTGTGGCAAAAATTTCATCAATCGCTTGGCGTACACGACTCATTTCTTCTTCATCACGAGAATCAGTTAAGATAGTTGGATGAAGATTACCATCTCCAGCATGGCCAAAAGTACCAATTTGCAATTTATATTTTTCTGCAATTTCTTCTAAGCGCACCAACATGTCAGGAATACGATTTCTTGGTACTGTTGCATCTTCTAAAACAGTTGTTGGCTTGACTCGAGCTAGTGCTGGAAGCGCTGCACGTCGTCCTGCAAGAAGTTGCGCTCTTTCCTCTTCTGTCTTCGCTTGTTTGATAATTGTTGCACCATTTTTCTCACATTGTTCAATTACTTTTTGGAAGTCATTTTCAACTTCAGACAAGACACTACCATCAACTTCAATCAAAAGCATAACCTTTTGATCTACTGGTAAGCCGATTGGTTTATAGTCTTCTACCACTTGCATGGTCACTTGATCCAAAAGTTCCATGGTTGCAGGAATAACTTTAGCACCAATGATACCATTAATCGCATAACCTGCATCTTTTAGAGACGCAAAAGTCGCAGTCATTGTCTTGTGATATTCTGGAAGTGGAACGAGTTTAACAAGAATTTTTGTTAAAATACCCAAAGTCCCTTCGGCACCACAAATAAGCTTAGTCAAATCATAACCTGCTACATTCTTAACAGATTTACCACCAAAGGTAACAACATTACCATCAGCCTTAACCATTTCTACGCCTATAACATAGTCTTTTGTCACACCATATTTTAGACCACGAAGCCCACCAGAAGACTCACTGACAGAGCCTCCCATAGTAGCTGTATTAACAGTACCTGGATCTGGTGGATAAAGTAAGCCATATGGACTCACTGCATCAATTAAAGAACGAATGACCACACCAGGTTCTACGGTTGCTGTCATGTTTTCAACATCAATTTCTAAGATGTTATTCATTCTAGTTGTTACAAGAACAATTCCCTTACGAAGTGGTATTGTTCCACCAGAAAGATTGGTGCCAGCACCTCTTGTATAAATATGCAAACCTTCACGCTTTGCTAATTTAACAATGCCAACAACCTCTTCTCTTGAGCCTGGTAGGACAACAACATCAGGAAGAACTTGAGGTTGATCTGGTGTCCCATCATAAGAATAGGTCAAAAGCTCTGCCATATCCACTTTAATGTTTTCTTTCCCAACAATCGCACTTAATTCTTCGATAACCTTTTTTTCTAGCATTTTGCTTCCTCCTTAGCATAGTACTAGCACAAATATCATTCTAAAGGTAGTTGCAGACGTGACTTTAAGCGAATCAATTCTTTTGAAGTTAACGGTCTATATTGTCCTTTGTCAATATTTTTAAGCACAATACGATCAACTTCTATTCTTTTTAGAAAAATTACCGGAAAACCTACTGTTTCAAACATCCGTCTCACTTGACGTTTCTTACCCTCATGGATAGTGATTTCCACAAGCGTTTTTCTGTGCCGTCTTTCGACTATACTAACTTTAGCTGGTGCTGTTAGCCCATCTTCTAGCTTCACACCCGTCTCCAGTGTACGGATTGCTCTTGGTGTAAGCTCTCCTTGAACAATAACACGGTAAGTTTTTTTCACTTCAAACTTTGGATGTGTCAAACGAAAAGCAAACTCTCCATCATTAGTCAAAAAGAGTAAACCCTCAGTATCCCTATCCAACCTACCAACAGGATTTACTTTGCCTTTTAGTTCAGGCAATAAATCAAAAATAGTAGGTCTGCCTTCAGGGTCATACGCTGTTGTCAGATAGCCCTCGGGTTTAAAAAACATATAATAGTATTTTTCTTCAGGTAATTGTATTTTTTTTCCTTTTACTTTTACAATATCCTTTGAAGGATCAATACGATGTCCTAAACTCGTGATTTTTTCTCCATTGACTTCAACAACACCCTCTAAAATTAATGCCTCACTTTTTCTACGAGAGGCGACTCCACAACTTGCCATATATTTGTGTAGCTTTTCTTGCATATATTCCACCTTCTGTCTTAGTATACTAAGTCAAAATTTTTCTGTCTATTCAAAATCTTTTATATTTTTAATCATTTCATCCAATTCATATATAAATATAGCTTTTTTTAGAAATTAATAATACTAAATATATCTTTCTTAGGTATGATTAGCTTGTTCTTCCTTAACAAAAAAGAGCCTATCAATGATAGACTCTTTTTTTATTAAGTTAATAACTCTTAGTACCAACCTCTGAGCTTCATAACTTCTGCAATTTTCTTAATAGAATGCATGTAAGCTGCTTCACGGAAGGTTACATTATATTCTTCTTTGATTGCCCAAAGTGCATTGAAAGCGTTAACCATTGCGATTTCTTCTTTTTCTGCTACTTCTTCATTGCTCCAATAGTAGCCATAGAGGTTTTGTACCCATTCAAAGTAAGAAACGGTAACACCACCAGCATTTGAAAGGATGTCTGGAACAATTGTAACACCTTTAGCTGTAAGGATTTTTTCACCTTCAGTTGTTGTAGGACCATTACCAGCTTCAACAATAAGCTTTGTTTTGATAACATTTGCAACATCTTCTGTGATGGAGTTTTCAAGAGCAGCTGGGATTAATACGTCTACATCCAATGCCCAGAATTCTTCCATAGTGATGTTTTTTGCACCTGGCAAATCATAAAGTGTACGATTTTTTTCTTTTTCTGCTAATAAATCAGCATATTTTAAACCATTTTCATTGTAAACAACATAGGTACCATGGGTTGGATCCCATTCTGATACAGCAATAACAGTACCGCCAAGTCTTTCAATGTTTTCAACTGTCCAGCTACCAACATTACCAAAACCTTGAACAGCAACTTTTGCTTTTGCTAAATCAATACCAAGTTTCTTACAAGCTTCACGGGTAACAACACTGATACCATAACCCGTTGCATCGTCTCTACCAAGAGAACCTGCAAAAGCTACTGGCTTACCTGTGAAAGTTCCTAGTGAAAGTTGATCTCCTGTAAGTCTGCAGTATTCATCAGTCATCCAGCTCATGATCTTACCATTTGTACCAACATCAGGAGCAGGAACGTCAATCTTTTCACCTAGGTATTTGTAAAGACCTCTTACATAACCACGTGAAAGTTGTTCTAATTCATTATCAGACATAGTAAGTGGATCGCAGATAACGCCACCTTTACCACCACCATAAGGGATACCAGTGATAGAACATTTGAATGTCATCCAAATAGAAAGCGCTTTTACTTCGTCAACGTGTACGCCTGGATTAAAACGAATACCACCTTTAGCAGGACCTACTGCATCGCAGTGAGCAGAACGCCAGCCTTTGAACATACGCAAAGTACCATCGTCCATGCGAACAGGAATTGTAATTTCAATACATCTTTTTGGTTCTTTGAGAAGTTCATAGACTTCTGGTGCAAGTTGTAACTTGTCACATGCAGTTTTTACTTGAGCCTGCGCTCTAATGAGAGGATTATTCGCTTCATTAACCATAATGACAGCCTCCTAAAAATAAATAAAAATTTTTATAGTATCTATCTCTATTGAGATACTTGCGATTAGGCAAAAAAATTTTGCCCTTCCGACGTTTTTAGGATAGTCTAGTTTCCTACATTTGTCAAGGCTAATTGATTGAGTTTTCTCAAAAAACAAAAAACGTCTCATTATCAATAGTAGCTATTAAAAATTTAGCATAAAAAACAAGCCTTTTGAGAGAATAACACATTCTCCCAAAAGGCTACCACTATTATATCATAAACCAGGTATAATAAATTCCCAAGGCACCAATACCTATAATCAAATACGCTGAAACCAAAGAAACTTTCGATGTCACCTGTCTGACCTTATTAGATAGTAACACCAAGAAGCCACTAATAATGGTAACAAAATAAGCAACACTAATCCAAATCTTATAGTCATAGGTATCAGCAGGTGTACGCCCTTTCCACAAAATGATGACCAAGGCCACCATGATGAGTGCTAAAGAACTATAATCGTACTTACGACCTTTGTTCTTTAAAGCCATGGTCTCTTGCTCGATGAGCGCATTTTCTCTTGTCTCTTTTAGAGTCCCCTGAGGCCCATACAAGGGTTTCTTTTTTTTACCTGTACGTGATTTTTTTGCCATTATGATTCCTCTCTTTGCCAGTGATAAAATAACGCTAGCAATTTTTTTGCCATCGTCTCTTGTAAAATAATTCTATCTTTATATCGCCCTGCATAAACCTGATAACTGCTTGCATAGACTCGTTTATCTGATACAAAGGCATAAAATACCTTTCCTCTAGGCACGCCATTTTCACTTTCTCCAACAATGCCAGTGGTTGCAATCGCATAATTAGCCTTTGATAGTTTCTTTGCTCCTTGTGCCATCTCTATGGCAACTGCTTCTGAGTAAACAGTGTGTTTTTTTAATGTTTCTTCCTTCACACCTAAAATTGATTTTTTTAGTTCAACATCGTAAGTACAAAAACAACCCTTATAAACTTTAGAAGCACCATCAATAGCAGTCAATAAACTAGAAAGTAGGCCACCTGTACAACTTTCAGCAAAGACAAGCGTCTTATTTTTCTGAGTGAAGTCACTAACTAACCAAGAAGCACTATTTTCATCACCTTTTTGATAAGGTATGCCAACTAAAATTTTTAAAATAGCTTCTTCTGTATTTTTTAAGAGTGTAAGCGTATTGTCTCCACCATTACTGCGAGCAGTTAATTTCACAGTCACCATATCTCCCTTAGCATAAGGTGCGATTCGTGGATTTTTTGTCTCAGTCATTAAAGTATAGAGCCTATCTTCAAGTTCTGCTTCACCAATACCGAAAAAATGTAAAAAATGCTCTTGAATTTCCACTTGATTATGCTTTAATCTAGGCAACACTTCATTTTCAAAAACCCATCTCATTTCGTGAGGTGGACCAGGCAAAAGAATGATAATTTTACCCTCGTGTTCCAGATAAGAACCAACTGCCAAGCCCACTTCATTTCGAAGTGCTTGAGCACCCTCCAATATATAAGCTTGGCGAATATTATTTGGTGTTTGCTCTAACTGATTTTTTAAAAAAAAAGCATCTATCGCTTGTTTACCTTTTGAGTCAATCACCAATTCCTTCCCCAAGGCCTTAGCAACTGCTTCTCTTGTCATATCATCATAGGTTGGACCGAGTCCGCCAGAAAAGATAATAATATCACTTTTTTTATAAGTGTCTAAAAAAGCGCTTACCAATATGGCTTCATCATCACCTAAGATGTGGTGTGCCCTTAGTTCTATCCCTAATTTATGACATTCTTTTGCTAAAAATGCTGTATTGAGATTAATCACATCACCATCTAAAAGCTCTGTTCCTATGGCAAACAATTCACCTATCATAGCTTTTCCTCCAAAAAAATGGCGATTGCCTAAGCAACCACCATTTCATCTCAGTTTATTAAAAATTCTTCCTACTACGATTTAAAAAATCAGGAATACGAACATCACTTGCATAATTAGCACTTGTCGTCTTCTTACGTGGTTTTTCTTGAGGCTCATCAAGAACATGATCAACACGTTCAAATCCTGTTGCAATAACGGTTACTTTAATCTCATCTTTAGCATCTGGATCATTGATTGCCCCAAAAATAACATCTGCATCATTGCCCGCAGCTTCATAAATAAAGTCTGCTGCTGCTTGTGCTTCCAATAAAGTAAGATTTTCTCCTGAAATATTGATAAGGATTGCTCTTGCACCTTCCATAGAGGTTTCTAGTAACGGAGAGGAAATCGCAGCTTTTGCTGCAGTCACCGCTCTGTTTTCGCCCTTGCCATAACCTACACCCATAAGTGCTGTACCAGTATTGGCCATAGTTGAACGTACGTCAGCAAAGTCAAGATTAATCATAGCTACCTTAGTAATGGTATCTGAAATACCTTGAACCCCTTGACGCAAGACATCATCTGCTGTTGCAAAAGCTTCTTCAAGCGTTGTTTCTGCACTTGTAATATCAAGCAATTTATCATTTGGAATGGTCACAAGAGAATCAACCTTCTCTGTCATCACTTCAATCCCATTAAGGGCTTGTTGCATACGTCTTCTACCTTCAAATTTAAAAGGTTTAGTCACAACACCAATTGTAAGTGCACCCAAACTTTTAGCAATTTCAGCAACGACCGGTGCAGCCCCTGTTCCTGTTCCTCCGCCCATACCAGCAGTCACAAAAACCAAATCAGCACCTTCTAGGGCTTGAGCAATTTCTTCTCGGCTCTCTTCAGCAGCTCGTTGTCCAACATCAGGGTTACCGCCAGCGCCTAGACCTTTAGTTAATTTACCCCCAATTTGAATTGCTTTATCCGCGTGAGATCGCGCAATAACTTGGGCATCAGTATTTGCTATAATAAACTCTACACCCTCGACTTTAGCTTCGATCATGCGTTCTACAGCATTACCGCCACCGCCACCAACGCCAATGACTTTTATCACTGCCCCATTTTTAATGCGTTCATCTAAATCTAACATCTTGTTACCTCCGCTTATCTATTCAAATTCATTCATATATATCTTATCTATTAGTCTAGCCTTGAGGTACATCCTGTGTTAGCGATAAGTCATCGTCTGAAACACCTTGACCAGCTTTCATCTTTATGACTGGTCCACTGACATAGCGCATATCCACATATTCAATTTCACCATTAAGGCTTCTTGGTAAAACAACCTGCTCAATAATATCAAATAACTTTCTCAATTTTTCTGTTGCATTTTTTTCATCGCCAAAGCGAACTTCTATACCTTGGTTAGTATAAAGCAAAACATC
>CALIQN010000125.1 GCA_938044045.1 uncultured Peptococcaceae bacterium | reverse complement strand
AAAGAACAGGACAAGAATGCAACAACGGCTATAAATTTGAGGTGAAAAAAGAGCGCAAAGCAGAATACAATAGATTATTCCCAAATAGAGATAAGCCATTTATTCCAGATAATACCGTTAAATATGTGTCAAAAAACGGACGCGTCAGCGTGGAGTAGTGAGAATGCCAGAATTTCAAACAATCTATCAAATCCTAATAGCCTTGGTAAAAGCCATGGAAACAGGCGAGCTTGACAAGGATAGGATAAGCACAAGCACGCTAGGCGTAAGCGAAAATAAACGGCGTGAGCTTATTATCCTACTAGCAGAAGAGGGCTATATCAAGGGTTTAGAAGACGACAATATCAAAATCACGCTAAAGGGTATCGAGTACCTAGAAGACAACAGCATGATGAAAAAGGCGGCTAATTTGGCAAAGGGTGTTATTGATACGGTGCTATAGTGCTTGACGGGATAGGGCGTTAGTGGTATAGTGAACGTAGACATACAAGAGATAAACTCGAGCATGGAAAAAGCGACCAGTGCCAGCTGGTCGCTTTTTATTTAGGCTATTTGTCGTCTTTGGGGCTATCTAGCCATTTGATGGTGTAATGACAAATTACACCACGCGCGATAGTCCCTACAAGAGATAAAAGAAAACTGAGCATGGTATCACCTCCCTACTGCCGTAGGAATGGTTAGACGACAAAAACAGTATAGCATATTAGCACCCCAGCAGGGTGCTTTTTTTTATGCCCAAAACGTGCTTAAGGCTCAAAACTGTGCAAGGAATTGGTCAACAAAGACGATAAAAAAGGAGGCTCTAAGATGGGCGAAGAAGTAAAAGAAACACAAGTAGTGGAAATTGCAGAGGAAAACAACGAGGAAATAGAAAAAGAGGTTACAGAGACAGAGGAAAAAGAGGAGAAGACTTTTACTCAAGCTGAGGTGGATGCACTAATCAAGGAGCGTTTAAAGCGTGTAAAGAAAGAGGTTAAGACTCAAGAGAAAGCTCTTGACGAGCCGGTACAGAAAAAAGAGAACTATGCTGAAGATATTGCTGAGCTAAAAGCCTTACAGCTTGAGAATTTGGCATTGCGTCATGGGGTTAGTGAGGTGCATCTGCCTTATATCAGCAAGCTTGTAGCAACACAAGAAGGCAGTCTTTCAGAACGATTTAACAAGGTTTTAGAGGACTTTCCTGTTTTTAAAGAAAACAAAAAGGATGATAGCACGACAAAAGTATTAAAAGCTGCTATCACTAAGGCAAACCAAGCTAAGCCAGCAATGACAAAAGAAGACATCATGGCTATAAGTGATGGTGCTGAACGTAGAAAAGCAATCAGAGAAAACAGTCACTTGTTTAATTATTAAAAAGGAGAATGATTATGCCAGAAAATAATTTACAGGCAAAAACGGATTTTACAGACCCACAGATTTTAAGTATTGATTTTGTTGAAAATTTTAATAAAAATCTGAACTCTCTTACGACAATGCTAGGGGTTGAGCGTAAAATCCCAATGAGCGCAGGGGCAGTGATTAAAACTTACAAAAACACTGTTACCTTGGCAGACAACAAAAGCGTTGGCGCTGGTGATGACATCCCTCTCTCAAAAGTGTCACGAACTGTAAACAAGACTTACGAACTAGAGTGGAACAAGTTTAGAAAGGCTGTACCAATCGAGTTGGTGCAACAAGTAGGTTTTGACAATGCTGTCAGTTTTACAGATGAGAAGTTGCTGAGGGAAATTCAAAAAGATATTAGAGATAATCTTTTTAAATTTTTGACCACAGGGACAGGGGTAGCAACTGGAGCGAATTTACAAATTACTATGGCAGATGCTTGGGCTAAAGTGGTGTCAGCTTTTCCAGAAGATGAGGTTGATGTCATTGCTTTCTTAAACCCTGAAGATGTTGCAAAACATTTGGGAACCGCTCAACTCACTACCCAGACCAGTTTTGGAATGACTTACATGAGTGGGTTTTTGAATACTAAGGTAGCGATTATCCATCCAGGCATTGCAAAAGGTAAGATTTATGCAACAGCGGCTCAAAATTTGGTCTTGGCGTATGCACAACTTACTGGTGAGGTCAAAAAAGCTTTTAAGGATATTGTGTCTGACACAACTGGGATTATTGGGGTAATGCACGATACTAACACCATCAACCTAACCAGTCAGACAGTTGCAGTATTAGCGACAAAGCTTTATGCGGAAGATGTTTCTGGCGTTATTGTAGGTAGTATTACAGGCGCTTAAATAAAGTAACCGACTAGGTTTGATAGTCGGTTACTTTTTATTTTGGAAAGGGGAGAAATCATGTTACTTTTAACGACTTGTTATTTTAAAGATAAAGAAAGAGGTACTGACGTCTATGCAGGAACCTTATTGGAATACACGGATACAGAGCGAGCTAATGAATTGATTCACTCTGGTGTTGCCATTGAGACACAAATCACTAAGATTGTGACCGAAAAAGACAAGGCTGAGAGTGGAACAAAAGGAAACTCTACAAATCAAGGCGACCAAGGTGATGGTGAAGATGTATGATGCTCTAGCTAAGACCGTCCACACCCATTACAAAGATAAGATGACTCTAGATGAAGCGAAGCGTTTTACCAGACAGGCGTGTGACGAGATTAGTTTTTATACATTTCATCGTGTTGATTTTGAAGCTGTATCAAACACGTTCAAACCTCAATACCTTGTAGATCTTGTAATTGATTTGGTTGGGGAGCTGTGGTTCTTTTCAGACAAAGAAAGATTGGTAGGGGTAGCTAGTGAGACTTTAGGCGACCATAGTATCAGTTTTACCTCAACCGATAAAAAAACCTTTGAGAGGGAGAAAAGGGAAGCGTTTAAATCAATCATACTTAGAGCATTAGCGCACACGGATCTACTCTACAGAGGGGTGAGATAATGCGCTTATGGACAAGAGATGAGGTTGAGTTTTGCCCAAGAGTGCTTGACGATCCCCATAACAGATACATGTACCCAAAGACACAGGCAAGATTATTCCCTTGTCATGTAGTAGTAAAGCAGAATAATGAGGGCAAGAATGACACTGTAAAAGGTGTGGTTTACCTAAAAGGTTTTGTATTGTCGCAAAAAGAGGCGATGGATGGTTTGATAGGCATTCCTGCACTGGAATGGGACAATCAAGGGGAAATCATTAGACGAGTTGGGGAGACATTTAAAGTGACAGGGTACTCTAGGCATAAAAGCGCAATCGGTTTTGATTATATTAGGTTGGAGGTGTCTTGATGAGGTTAATTCTAAAATCTCCTCCTGTATTGATAAAAAAGCGTGGTATCGATAAAGGTGGAAAGGGGCAACGCTATGTTGATAGTGAGTGTTTGAGGTTGATGGCACGCTATACTCCTCTTGACACAGGTGCCTTGATCAAAAGTGCAACCATCCAAAGCGTGATTGGATCTGGAACTTTAAAACAGTCCACGCCTTATGCCAGACGGTGGTATTACAAGAACGCAAATTTTAGTGGGGCGCCGGAGAGGGGTAATCGTTGGTTTGAACGAATGAAAGACAAACATTGGAAAGAGATTTTAGCAGGCGCAAGGAAGATTTCCGGAGGAAGATAATGACCGAAATCGATGCTTTAAAAATGTATTTTAAAACTTGCCCTTTTTTAGATGTAGAGGGCGAGATTATTAAAGTGGATATGTTGAGCGAAAATACTGGAGAGACTAGACCCAGCTATACCTTGACCGTGCTACCGGCAGAACTGTGGTATAAGCGATATGTCGATGGCGGAGGGATAAAAAAGATAGTTTTTGCTTTTCAAAGTTGTGCTTTTTTTGATGCCGATAGCGATGAAAATACTAAGAATATCGACTTTTATATGCGCCTTGCAGAATGGATAGAAGAAAATAACAGAGCTAAAATCTATCCAAGTGTACAAGGTGCTTTTAGACTGGAGTGTATGAGTAACGGCTATTTGATGTATAGCGAGGGCTCAAGTGGAAATTATCAAATTCAGTTACAACTATTATATTGTGTAGATTAGGAGTGAAATCATGGCTGAAAAAAGAATTGTTGGAAGATACGAAAAAGTTAATTATCTGAAGGTCAGTGATAAATGGCTACGCATGCAAGGCTTCACTGATATGAGTAAATCTCAAAATGCGCAGGAGTATTCAAGGCGTTATGTTGATGAGAAGTCAGAGCGCACAGATATTGTTGGGGTAAGTGCAGAAATTGGTTTTGCTTTTGACTACCATCTCAATGATGAGGTTCATGCGACAATTGCTAAGATTTTTGATGATGAGCTTATTGGGGCAGCGGCTGTAGTTGAAATTGTTACTGTCGATTTTACAAGTGCTGCTTCTGGTAATAGTTTCAAGGCAATCAGTCGAAAATATGCAGTCATCCCAGATGGTGAAGGCGATAGCACTGATGCCTATACTTATAGTGGGACGTTTAAAGCTCAAGGAGACGCCACTAAAGGAAATGCTACCCTTGATGAATCTAAGATGGCCGTTACTGCTTTTCAGGCGACACCATCTATTTAAATGAAAAAGGAGAGTAGTCTATGGAAAACAAAGGGCTAGTATTTGATACAGGCACATTAACGTTAATGATTGAAGGCGTGTCTTACACAACATTACCTGGAATAACTTTGGAGGACGCTGAGCGTGAGATTGGAACCTTAGGGGCTACTTTTTCAAAGATAGATCCTGGTGGTGAAAACGAGACACTTGTGGATGATTTAAAAGCAAGCACAAAAACTTGTGTGGATAAATTGCTTGGTGATGGGTGCTTTGATACGATTTTCAAAAGCATTCCTTGCAATACCTACACTTTACTTCAGCTAATAGCCTATCTAGCGGATGAGGTACAAAAAAGAGGTAAGGGATACATCACCAATCTAAAAAATAAATATGAGTTTTTGAAAGATGTTTAATCTATTCACACAACATCCCCCTAGTGCGGTAAACCTAGGGGGATTGTTGTATCAATTTAATTCAAGCTTTAGAGCCGTCATACAATTTGAGCAGATTATGCAGGATAAAGGTTTAAGATCAGAAGATAGGATTTACATCGTTTTGAAATTGTTTTTTGGAGAACAATATCTTGAGCCTAGCTTATATCAAGACGCTATTAAGTACATATTGTGGTTTTATCGAGGTGGTGACAATGAGGAGGATACTGGGAAAACAGGATCCAGAAAAACAAAGGCGATTTATTCTTTTATTCACGATGATGGGCTGATTTATGCGGCTTTTTTGGAACAATATGGCATTGATTTGGTAAATGAGGATTTGCATTGGTTTCAATTCAGGGCGCTATTTTTAAGCTTATCTGAGAAAACAAAAATGGCAGAGGTTATGCGCATACGAGCGATTAATATTAGTCAAGTACCTAAGGAAGAACGTAAGCGATACGTTAAGTTAAAAAGATTATATGCACTCCCAGATATGCGTACGAATGACGAGAAGGAAAGTGACTTTGCAGATGCTTTTTGGCAATAGGTAAGGAGGTGGAATTATGGCAGATGGTAGTTTAATATTCGATACAAAAATAGATTCTAAGGGTTTTACACAAGGATTAAACAAGCTTAAGAGTGGCGCAAAGTCAGGGGGCTTGGGCGTTGCTAAAAGTTTGGCTGGTGCTCTGGCAGGTTTGGGCTTAGCCATAACGACAACAGTTGTTGCAGGTGCTAAAAAAGTTATGGACGCCTCTATTAGCTTTGAAAGTGCCTTTGCTGGTGTAAAAAAGACCGTTGATGCTACAGAAGAAGAATTTTCCGATCTGAGAAATTCTATACTTGAAATGAGCAAGACCCTTAAAGTAGTTAAGCCCGACGAATTGGCAGCAGTGATGGAGGTTGCGGGACAGTTAGGGATAGAAACCAAAAACTTAGAAAAGTTTACAGAAACAGTCGTCAAGATGGGTACAGCAACAAACCTCTCCACTGAAGATGCTGCTGTGGCAATGGCGAGACTGGCGAATATTACTGGCACTAGCCAGGAGAATTTTGACCGTTTAGGCTCTACTATTGTCAGCTTGGGGAATAATTTTGCCACAACCGAATCCGAAATCACAGAAATGGCACTGCGACTCGCTGGGACAGGCTCTTTGGTGAAAATGTCTGAGTCGGATATCTTGGCTTTTTCAGCGGCTATGTCTTCTGTGGGTATTAATGCCGAGGCTGGGGGCTCGAGCATGTCGAGGGTTTGGAGCAAGATTAATACTGAAGTATTAAGTAGTGGAAAACATTTGGAAGGTTTTGCCTCTTTAGCAGGCATGAGTGCTAGTGAATTTTCCCAAGCCTGGCAGAGTGCACCCGCTCAAGCTATGACAAAGGTAGTTGAGGGGCTGGATAGAGTAAAACAGTCAGGTGGTGACGTCAATGCGACCTTGAAAGAATTAGGCATTAGCTCGGTGGTAGAAATTGATACTTTGGCAAGATTGTCTGGAGCGCATACTGAATTGGCGAAAGCTGTCGGGTTAGCGGGAGAGGCTTGGGCAAAAAATACAGCACTCAATAATGAATTTAATGCAAGATTGCAAACCTCTGCGGTGATTATAGACGGCTTAAAAAATAGGGTTACTGTGCTTGCAATCCAAATGGGCGATGCTTTAAAGCCGGCATTTCATGAGGCCTTGGTGGAAGTGGATGGCTTTATGGCGAAGTTAGAAGAGGGTTTCAGCTCTGGAGGTTTTACAGGATTTGCTAGTGCCTTAGGGGAAATTATTCCCGAGGCAATTAATAGTTTTACTGAAAAATTACCAGATATTATGGCGTTAGGGGTTTCTTTTATCGATGCTCTAGGTCAAGGATTAGAGGCTAATGCGGGTAATATCGGCGCTAATGTGGGGAAGGCAACAGATACTTTATTGACTGGCATACTCAATAGTGCGCCTAATTGGTTTGGTGCAGGATTGGAGCTTATTACTGGATTTGTTAACGGTGTGGCTGAGAACGCCTCTAGCCTTGTACCTAATATATTGACGTCCATTATTGGCATAGCCGACAAGATAATTGAGGGGCTGCCTGCTTTTATTGATGCAGGGCTCAATCTCTTGAAAGGTTTAGCCCAAGGTATAGCAGATGGGCTGCCAACATTCATCGAAAATGCCCCACGCATTATTAATGCGTTTTTTAGTGCTATATACAGCAAAATTCCTGATTTTTTGAAAGCTGGGCTAGAAATCATCATCACGCTTGGGAAAGGTTTAATTCAAGCTATTCCGACACTGATTGCGAATATACCGGCAATTATTATGGCGATAGTCAATGTCTTTACCGGGTTTAACTTTGTCGCTTTAGGAAAATCTCTCATTTTAAAAATAGGTTCGGGGATGAGGAGCCTACTTAGTACAATTGTTGGTATTGCTAAGAGTATAGGTCAGGGCATAATCAATGCGATAAAGTCATTTTTTGGCGAAGGGGTAAGTACTGGGCATTTATTTATTTCAAAAGTTGCAAATGGGATAAGAAATGCAATCGGCTTTATTCGTAGTGGTGTCGAGTCTGTTATGCAAGCCGCTTTTAATGTGTTACGCTCTGCTGTTAATAGGGTTATTAGCATTGGTGGCGACATTGTACGAGGTATTGCAAGTGGGATACGAAACGCAGGCGGTGCTGTTTTAGAAGCGCTTGGTGGTGTTGTAGATAGCGCAATAAGTTGGGTAAAGGGTAAGCTTGGCATTAAATCACCATCTCGTGTCTTTCGTGATCAAGTCGGTAAAATGATAGGTAAAGGCTTAGCAATAGGGATTGATAAGTCCAAAGCTGTTGTAGTGGAATCATCAAAAGCACTTAGTCAAGCTAGTTTGGTAGGGTTTAGGCCAACATTAAAAGCTTTCTCGGCATTAGGCGCATTAAATGGCTCTTTGTTTGCTAAAAATTTAGAGTCAAATAAAGCGAATGTGATCCGTTCCGCAAATGACACAGGATTAGCTTTGTTTAGAGCAATGGCCAAACAAATGAAAGGTGTCGAAAGTGCAGAAAAAGAGGCTTTTTTGGAAAGAGCTGAAAAAATGCACAAATTAAAGATTGCACATATAGGTGTGGCTTATAAGGAATATCAGAACATCATTGTGGGCGAAGAGAAAAAGATTACAGAGAGAATAGATAAATTAAAAAAAGAAGCAGAAATGGTTAGCGCTCAAGCTAGCCAGACAAAAAACAAGGCTTTGAAAGCTAGCTTAAACGCCCAATCCAAAGGACTTAAGAACCAACAAACTTTATTAAAGCAACAACTTGAAGATTTGAAAATTTTTGAAAAGCGATTCACCTCTACTTTTGATAAGATGGTCGATGATTATGAGAAAGCTGTTGATGAGGTCACTAAAAAAAGTGAGAGCATGGCAGAAAAACTTGTCAGTTATGGGGAGATTGTCAAGGAAATTAAAGAGGATTTAGGAGATGGCGTGACAAGGTCTCATTTTGAGTTGACAGAGATAAGTGAACAGATTGATCAATTAAAGCGCTATGGTGAAGTATTAAGTAAGGTGCAGGCTAGAGGAGCAGACAGTGAT
Source organism: uncultured Peptococcaceae bacterium (assembly GCA_938044045.1). GTDB lineage: Bacteria > Bacillota > Peptococcia > Peptococcales > Peptococcaceae > CALIQN01. The sequence continues at coordinate 2,339 of CALIQN010000125.1, read as the reverse complement.
GTTACTAAAAAGCTCGAAAGTTTAGGTATTGATGAGGCAATCCGTTATGGTGAGTTGCTTTTAGCACAATCCGATAAGGACTGGCGTACTTATATGTCAAAAATGGCTGAAAAAAGGAGCTTGGCAGAGAAAATCTCAAAAGATATTTATGCTAAGGACTTACAAACCTTAGACCGTGATTTTACACAAAAAGCAATTAAAAACTTACAGACGATAGAAAAAGGTGCTGGTGACATGGGTATGCAGAGCGCTAAGGCGCTCACAGATGGCTTTAGGAAAAAGGCTCATGAGTTTGAAAGTGCCGTTAGCAGTACAATCGCAAATGCCATGATGAAAGCCAGCGAGGAGCTTGGGGTAAATCTCTTTAGTAATTCGAGAGGTCAACAAGGTAATACAACCATCACAAATAACAGCAATGTCCACATTGGAAAAGTAGTGACATCTGAAACTGCAGATGCTGTACGAAAAACTGATGAGAAATTGGCATCTTATAATCGTAAAAAGTTGAGAGGGGCGATGAGTTGATGGCACAAGCGTATTTTATTTTTAATGGCAAAAGAAGTAGTGATTTTGGGCTTTTTATTCAAAAGCACACCTCTTACCCTATTCCTCGCAGAACATACGACCCTCAACAAGTGACTGGATCCAATCAATTTTTATCCATGGATAATGGAACCTATGAACCAATAGAGCTTGAATTCCATTGTACAATCGAACCGAAACAAGGAGAGAGCGTTGAAGAAATCGCAAGAAAAATCAGCAGATGGTTGCGTCCAGATGGTGGGGTGCAAAATCTTTATTTCAGCAAAGACACTGATGTAAGATACAGAGCAGTCGCTAATGAAGTGGTTACGATTGACACAAGTTTAGGTGTTTTTGGTGAGGCTGTTCTTAGTTTTTTGTGTGACCCCAGACGTTTCTTGCTTAGTGGTGAAAAATGGCTAAATTCAATTTATCCGGTAAGTTTGCAATTAAGAAACATGGGAGATGGTGAGAGCTACCCACTCATTAAACTTGGTCAGAACATAGGTGGTGGAGATTATGGCATAGCATTAATTAAAGATGGTGTTAAAAAAACGTACCTTTTTGAACGTTCCAAAAATAATGTACTTTACATCGACAGTGAAAATCTTCTTGTTTATAACGATAAAAATGAGGAAGTTTTTAGCCTAGCAAAATTTTGGGACTTTCCGAAATTCCCCAAAGGTGACTTTGAATTGGAAGGGATTGACCTCCACAGTGTGAGTATATTACCAAGGTGGTGGCGGTTATGATACCGATTTTACACTCGGAACATCTTTACAAAAATACTATGAAATCTTTAGGTTTGGGGTCTTTACCTGAAAGCAATAAGTGTATTGTGATAGAACAGCGAAATGGGGAGTTTACTTGTAATTTGAGTTATCCAGCAAAAGGTCGCATGGCCTCTGAACTTAAGCCTATGCGACATATTATTGCGAGTGTATCTGGTCATGATAGGGATTATCAGGCTTTTCAGATAGTAGAGGTGAAGAAAGGGACAAGTGGTAATATTGAGGTGAGCGCAGAACACATCAGCTATAGGCTTGAAGATATTCCTTTTTTCCCGCCTATTCTTGAATGTAATAATGTAGATGCTCTAGGAGCAATGCAAATTTTAAAAACGAATAGCGTTGAGCTTTTGATGTTTGATTTTGAAACACAAGGATTTGGGGCAGAGCGCAACACTTTTAAATTTGATATTGCCAACAATCTATCGATTAGAAAAGCATTAGGTGGCTCAGAAGGCTCGCTTTTAACACACTTTAATGGGGAGTATTTTTTTGATAATTTTTTAGTGAGGTTGTGCAAAGATCGAGAAGGTAATAGAGGGCGAAAACTCTTATACGGTCGCGAACTATTCGATGGAGAGTTTGAGGAAAGCATAGCAAATACCTATACAGCTGTTTTGCCTTTTGCAAAGAAAGATGACAGCTATATTGTATTGCCTGAAAAATTTATGTTGTCTGAAAATGCAAATAAGTTTGTGCGTAAGCTGTATAAGGTCGTTGATTTGAGCGAAAAAGCAGATAGTGTTGAGTCTTTACGCAGAGCGTGTGAGCAATATATAAAAAGAAATAATATTGGTGTGCCTGATCTCAATCTAAGGCTCAAATATACCGATTTAAAAAAGATACACCGCGCGCAATTCCCTAAATTGTCTTTTCCGTCACCAAGGCTTTGCGAAGTAGTCAAAGTAGGTATTCCAGAATTAGATGTGGATGTCGAGGCAAAGATTGTAGAAATCGAATGGGATAGTTTGCGCGATGAAGTGATTAGCATTGAATTGGGCACACCTAAAAGGGGTCTAAGTGAAGCCA
>CALIQN010000124.1 GCA_938044045.1 uncultured Peptococcaceae bacterium | reverse complement strand
AGAGCAGAGGACTGAAAATCCTCGTGTCGGTGGTTCGATTCCGCCTCGAGGCACGTATGGACATCATCAGAACTGATGATGTCTTTTTTTATTGTAATCAAGGGTTTCTTGTGCAAAAAAAACTATTGTGCTAACATGGAAAGGGTTTTTAGGAGGTAGACTATGGTTATACTTGGATTAGATCCAGGTACTGCAACGACTGGCTATGGTGTGATTAGCATGATAGGCAATCACATACGTCCAATTGCTTATGGTGTAGTGCAGACACCGAGTAATTTAGAGATGTCAAAGCGTTTAGTGATGATTTTTGATGCAGTAGAGCAAATTATTGATAAATTTCAACCTTCTGAAGTTGCCGTAGAAAAACTATTTTTTGGGCGTAACACCACAACTGCCATTACGGTAGGTCAAGCAAGAGGTATTTTATTGCTTCAAGCTGAGCGAGCGAAATTAAAAATTGCTGAATACACTCCAATGCAGGTCAAACAGGCGCTAGTAGGTTATGGCAGTGCAGAAAAAAAACAGGTGCAATATATGGTAAAGACGTTTTTAAATTTACAAACAACACCTCAACCAGATGATGCAGCTGATGCACTGGCAATTGCGATTTGCCATGCTCATATGAGAAAAGGGTGAAGAGATGATAGGTTATATCAAAGGCACAATTAAAGAAAAATCACCTCACAGCTTATTGGTCATGGTGGGTGGTATAGGGTATGAAATCAATATCTCTGAGAATACCTTCTATCAGATCGGTGAACTAGGAGAAGAGATTGAATTATCTATTTATACAAATGTCAGAGAGGATGCGATAGAATTATTTGGTTTTTCAGAACCTCTAGATAAGAAGTTATTTTTAGCGCTGATTAGTGTTTCAGGTGTAGGGGCTAAAAGTGCCATGCAAATATTGAGTAAGGCCTCTTCAGTAAGTATTATTCAAGCAATTATTGGTGAAGATCTTAGCTTTTTAACGAAATTACCAAGTGTAGGTAAAAAGACAGCGAGTAGACTGATAGTAGAGCTTAGTGATAAATTAAAGAAAAACTTTGATTTTGCAATTGATCCGATCAATACCAGAGGTGATGAGGTTAGTAAGCCACAAAATAGCGTACTTGATGATGTGGCAGATGGCTTAAAAGGGCTAGGTTATACGGACAAGGAAATTACCTTAGTGATAAAAGACTTAGAAAATGTAGATGGATCGATGGAAGTACTCTTTAGATTAGCATTAGCACGTTTGGCAAAGGGGTGATGACAAATGATAGATGAGCGCATCATTTCTCCAGAATTATTGGTAAGTGAAAAAGAAGAAGGGTCTATGATTCGCCCTCGTGGGTTTGATGAATACATCGGGCAGGAAAAAGCAAAGAATAACTTAAAAATTTATGTACAAGCTGCAAAGGTACGAGGAGATGCCCTAGATCATTGCTTGCTTTATGGACCACCAGGCTTGGGTAAGACAACACTTTCTCATATTATTGCCAATGAGATGAATGTGGGGATTAAAGTTACCTCAGGCCCTGCAATAGAACGTCCAGGAGATTTGGCGGCAATACTGACCAATTTAGAACCTCATGATGTTTTGTTTATTGATGAAATTCATCGCCTGAATCGGAGTGTAGAAGAAGTCCTTTATCCTGCGATGGAAGATTTTGCCTTGGATATTATTATCGGAAAAGGTCCAAGTGCCCGATCATTACGTGTAGATATTGCACCATTTACTTTGATTGGGGCAACGACACGTGCCGGTATGTTGACCTCCCCTTTAAGAGATCGATTTGGTGTCATTGAACGTCTAGAGTTTTATACCTTAGATGAGTTAAAAACCATTATCAATCGTAATGCGGGTATTTTAGATGTCTTAATTGAAGAAGATGGTGCGATAGAAATTGCTAGGCGTTCACGTGGTACCCCACGAATTGCCAATAGGTTATTACGTCGAGTAAGAGATGTTGCTCAAGTTTTAGGTAATGGTGTGATTACAAAAGCGGTCGCTGATGAGGCATTGGGCTTACTGGAAGTCGATAAACTAGGGCTTGATAAGATAGATAGGTTAGTCCTTGAAACTATTATTTTAAAATATGCTGGTGGACCAGTGGGACTAGAAACTTTAGCAGCAACAGTCAGTGAGGAAAGTACAACCTTAGAAGATGTCTGTGAACCATACTTGATGCAACAGGGTTTTTTAAACCGAACCGCTAGGGGTAGGGTTGCCACGAAACAGGCTTATGAACATTTAGGTTTACCTTACCCTAAATCATCTTACCAAGGGGAAAAGTTATTTGAGGAGTCAAGTTATGAAAACGAGTGATTTTTATTATGATTTACCAGAGGCATTAATTGCTCAAAGTCCCCTTTTAGAAAGATCCTCTTCTAGATTACTTTGTTTGGATAAGCGAGATGGGCATTTTTATCATCGCCAGTTTTCTGATATCATAGAAGAGCTGAAAATGGGCGATGTGCTTGTCCGTAATCATACTAGAGTTTTACCAGCACGGTTGATCGGTCAAAAAATTGGTGGACAAGCTTTAGTGGAAGTTTTATTACTTAAACAAGTAGAAGGTCAAAAGGATACCTGGGAAGCCTTGGTCAGACCCGGTAAGCGTCTAAAAGTTGGCACAGAAATTAATTTTTCTGATAGAATGACTTGTCGTATTTTGTCAGAGACAGAATCAGGACGTCTGGTGCAATTTCATTATGATGGTGTATTTTATGAGCACTTATATGCTTTAGGTAAAATGCCTTTGCCACCTTATATCAAAGAAAATTTAGAAGATAAAGAGCGCTATCAGACAATTTATGCCAAGGTAGAAGGTTCTGCTGCAGCACCGACAGCAGGACTACACTTTACAGAGGAGATTTTTAAGGCATTAGAGGCCAAGGGTGTCATTATTAAAGATGTTTTATTACATGTTGGGTTGGGCACCTTTAGACCAGTCAAGGTAGAAGATGTGACTGAACATGTTATGCATAAAGAGTATTTTGAAATACCGGAAGATACAGCAGAAGTTGTTAACCTTGCTAAAAAAGAGGGCAGACGTGTTATTGCGGTAGGGACAACTTCGGCAAGAGCTTTAGAGAGTGCTGCCAGTGAAGGTACTTTACAAGCAATAAAAGGAGAGACAGGTATTTTTATTTATCCAGGTTATGATTGGCAAATTGTAGATGCCTTAATCACAAATTTTCATTTACCTGAGTCAACCTTGATGATGCTAGTGAGTGCGCTAGCTTCTAAAGAAAGCATTATGCGTGCTTATGAAGAGGCTATTAAAGAAAAATATCGTTTTTTTTCATTTGGAGATGCAATGTTTATTCGCTAGGAGGGAAAAATGTTCGAGTATCATTTAGACCATAAAGAAGCAGATTCAAAAGCGAGGCTAGGGCGTTTGATGACACCTCATGGTGAGATAGAGACACCAACTTTTATGCCAGTGGGGACTCAAGCTACCGTCAAGATGCTTTCTCCTGAAGAACTCAAGGCGGCACATTCACAAATCATATTGTCTAATACCTATCATCTTTATCTTAGACCTGGGTATGAATTGGTTAAAAAAGCTGGTGGGTTACATGCTTTTATGAATTGGGATAGACCAATTCTCACTGACAGTGGTGGTTTTCAGGTATTTAGCTTAGGAGACTTACGTAAGATAACGGAGGAGGGTGTACTGTTTTCTTCGCATTTAGATGGCTCCAAACATCTATTTACACCAGAACGTGTGATGGAAATTGAAAATGCTCTTGGGGCCGATATTATCATGGCCTTTGATGAATGTATTCCTTATCCGGCCGATAGAAATTATGCAAAAAATTCTATGGAACGTACCAAAAGATGGCTAGATCGTTGTATCGCTTCTCATCATAATGAGCGTCAGGCGCTTTTTGGGATTGTACAAGGTGGGATGTATGAAGACTTACGTATTGAAAGTATTAGGTCTATTACTGACAATGATTTGCCAGGGTATGGTATAGGTGGTTTGAGTGTTGGTGAAGACAATGAAACGATGTATCATTTGCTAGAGGCAACGACAGATTATTACCTGAGTTTAAACCACGCTATCTTATGGGTGTTGGTAATCCTGATAACTTAGTGATAGGTGTTGGTTATGGGATAGATATGTTTGATTGTGTTCAAGGCACAAGAATTGCACGACATGGCGCATTTTGGACAAGAGAGGGTAGAAAAAATATCAAAAACAAAGTGAATTTTGATGATTTTACTCCCCTTGATGAAACTTGCGATTGTTATGCTTGTAGAAATTATACAAAAGCTTATATTAGGCATCTCTTAAAAGCAGGTGAGGGCTTTGGTTTACGCTTATTGAGTATTCATAATACCCATTTTTTAAATCAACTGATGAAGGAAGTTAGGGAAGCCATTAAAACAGATACTTACAAAAGTTTCAAAGCAAACTTTTTAAGTCAATATTTTCAACAATAGAAAGGGAGTTAGTGTTATGTTTGGTAGTGGAACACAATTGACAGTATTGTATGTGGTTGCAATTATGGCAATGCTTTATTTTTTGATGATTCGACCACAAAAGAAACAGATGAACCTTAGAAAGGATATGTTGTCTAACCTTAAAAGTGGGGATCATGTTCACACAGCAGGTGGCATCAATGGCTATATTCGAGCAATTAAAGGTGAAGTCGTCTATGTTGAAATCGCAGATGGTTTGATTATCGAGATGATGAAACAAGCCATTGCGGGCATTATAGATGAGTCTGTCTATGAAAGTACTAGAGAAGAAATTCAAGATGTCACTTCAAATGAAGAAATGGTTGAATTTGAGGAAAAAGTAGACGATTCAGTTAAATAAGAAAAATAAAAAAAAGAGTGGATTTGCTTTAAGCAAATCCACTCTTTTTTATCCCTTAGTGATTAAAGTCATACAAAGCCCCAAAATAAGAAAAAGATGATAAACAACACTTGTTTTTGCTGTCATGAGCATGGCAGGCATGAGCTTTTCAGGTGTTTTAATAGAATTATTAAAAAAAGTCCGTAGGGCTATTACTGAGAAATAAGCACTAATTAAGGCTAAAAGAATAAAAGCAGAAAGGTTTAAACTAATGACTAAAATAGGTAAAAGCAGGTAACAAAGTAGAAAAATGACCGTCATATACATAATTGAGCGTCGTTTACCGAGATGGATAACAAGGGTTTTTCTTCCTTTTTCTCGATCATTTTGCATATCTCTTAGATTGTTTGCTGTTAAAATTTGAGCGATTAGTAAGCTTGAAGGTAGTGCGAGCAAGATAATTTGCCAGTTAATAGCATGGGTTTGAATGTAAAAACTAATAAGGGTAATCCCCTCGCCCATAACCAAACCTGCCACGACTTCCCCAAAAGGTGTTGTGGAGAGAGGGAGGGGTCCGGCACAATATAAGTAGCCTAAAAGCATGAAATAAGCGCCAATGCCAAGAATTAGCCAACTGCTTTTAAATGCTATAAAGGCACCGAGTCCGCCAGCAACAATATATAGCCCTATCGCTAATTGCAAGATGAAGTCTGGCGTGGTTTCCCCACGAACAATGACGCCACTGATACCTACAGAATTTTGATCATCAAGCCCTGTTTTAAAATCATAGTATTCATTGAATAAGTTGGTTGCAATTTGTATCAATATGCAGGCAATAAACATTGCGAGAAATAAAGGTAGTGATACAGTTTTTGTGAGAATAATGGCATACAAAGTACCAACAAGCACAGGCATGATACTAGCGCTGAGTGTATGTGGTCTTGTAAGGTTCCATAAAAATTTGAGTGTGTCCATAAACACATCCTTTCGAGCAACAATCATTTTCCGAGCTAAGTATACC
>CALIQN010000123.1 GCA_938044045.1 uncultured Peptococcaceae bacterium | reverse complement strand
GTGAAATGAAGAAAAGCTCTTTTCTTGAGGGGAATGATAGATAAAAAGGAGTGATATAGATGAGTCTTTTGGGTAGCTTACTCTCCATTAGTATTGTGCTTTCAGTGATTATGTTATCACTAATGTTCTTTTTTAGAAAAGCACCCTACCTATTGAGTGCAAAGAGTAGGTATACACTTTGGATAATCATCCTTATTGGTTTATTGATACCATTTAGACCAAGCTTGGTCACGCCACTTCTGATGGTTCATCAGGAAGAAGTGACTTATCCTACAGAAGCACAAGTGTTATCCGATACAGAAGAGGTAGGAGAGGCTCAAGGTGACATTATTGAATCTGCTACCAATGCTGTATTTAGTAATAATGTCATAAAAGAATTTTTCTTACCATCGATAGGAATGCTTGTCTTGATTGTGTGGGGTTTAGGTGCAAGTATAATACTATTAAGGAATATTGTTCAGTACAGACGATTTTATAACTTGCTTAGGAGGTGGTCAAAACCTATCAGTGATGATAAAACGATAAAGTTATTTGAAAGTGCAAAGGTAAAACTTGGGCTGAGTAAGCAAGAGATTGGTTTGTTTAGAAATAAATCAGTTGATACTCCAATGCTAGTGGGTCTCTTAAAGCCTATGGTGATTCTACCAGAAAAAGCGATGAGTGATTTGGACTTGGCACTTACCTTTGAGCATGAACTGACGCACTATAAGCATAAAGACTTGTTTGTCAATTTGCTTGGGCTATTAGTGCTTAGTATTCACTGGTTTAATCCAATACTGTACTTTTGCATACCGTTGGTACAAGAAGATGGTGAGCTTTATTGTGATGAGAGCGTTCTAGAAAATAAAAATGAAAATGAGAGAAGTCTCTATGGTAAGATGATAATTGATATGATACCGATAGCGTCTTCAAAGCATATGCTTTTGTCAACTTGTTTTTATAGCAAAAAATTAAGTGTAAAAAAGAGGATTTTAAATATCATGAAAAAGACAAAATCTAAGAAAAAATTGGCAGTGTTGTTTACTTCTGGTGTTTTAGCAGTGACAATGTTGTCAGGTTCATTAATAGCTTTTGCTGCGCCTAGTAATATTGGTGTAGAAAAAGCAAAAACTATCGCATTAAGGGATGCCAATGTTGGTCAAGTCAACTTTATCAAAGCTAAGTTGGACTATGATGATGGCATTTACAAGTATGATATAGAGTTTTATGCGGGTAATATGGAGTATGATTACGAGATAGAAGCCTCAACGGGACGTATCTTAGAAAAGGATATTGATATTAGGGACTAGAAAACTGATGGCTTTGATTGCCTTTAAAATTGGCACCTTGTTTACAACAAAGGATGGAGACTATTGTTGTAGACAGGGTGCTATTTTTTATGAAAAAATGAACTAAAACTTGTAAGACATCACCAGATAAGATAAAGTGTAATAAAGTATTGATGACATAAAAAGCGGGCTATCAGGGTGATAGTCCGCTTTTATAAAAAGTGCTGAAATAGACGGTAAAAAATGAAAGGCAGGTCAAAAATGAAGGATAAGATGACACAAGTCGAGCGTTTGGACTATCTCATCGCACAGTTGAAGGCAGAGTCTCATGATTATGACACTTTAGAAAGCCCAGATACTATTGAAGAGAAAAGGCATATCTTGCGCTCAATGATGAATGTGCGACCACCTCAAGCACTTAGTGAAGAAGCTCTAAAAATTCAAGATGAGTATCTAAAAGAACGTCACCGAGAAAAAGGCATTGTACAGTTAGCTGAGATACCGATTACTTGCGAGAACCTTTCAATTTGGCAAGGTGATATTACAAGGCTAGCAGTTGATGCCATTGTCAATGCTGCCAACGCACAAATGCTAGGGTGTTTTGTCCCCATGCACCTTTGTATAGACAATAGCATCCATACTTTTTCAGGGACACAGCTTCGCTTGGATTGTCACAAGCGAATGGAGGCACTGAGGGCGCAATATGGGCAAGATTATGAGCAACCAACAGCAATGCCTATGTTGACAGATGGCTACAACCTACCAGCAAAAAAAATCATTCATATCGTAGGCCCTATTGTTCATAGTACTTTAACGCCTAGACTAGAAGAAGTGCTTTCGTCTTGTTATCAAAATACACTAGATCTTTGTATGGAAAATGGACTAAAAAGTGTAGCATTTTGTTGTATTTCTACAGGAGTTTTTCATTTTCCAAACCAAAGAGCCGCTGAAATTGCCACAGCAACGGTATCTGCTTGGTTAAAACAACATCCAAATGTGATGGAAAGAATTATCTTCAATGTCTTTAAAGATGAAGATAGACGAATTTATGAAAAAATCTTGCACTAAACTAAGGAGGAAATCCCATGACCTATTATAATAGTGTGGAGCGTTTTGGTCGGATGATAGGAGAGGAAGCCTTGACTTGGATTAAAGAAGCCCTTGAGGAG
>CALIQN010000122.1 GCA_938044045.1 uncultured Peptococcaceae bacterium | reverse complement strand
CCTCTTGGAAGACTATGATCCGGCAAAATTAGAAGAAAAAGCACAAAAAGCGATAGCAGAAGCGCAAGCTAAGGCTGCTAAAGAAGCACAAGCACAAGCTGGTGCAGCCAATAGTGGTGAAGCAAGTCAAGCTGGAGCGACAACAACGACAGAAAACACTGAGCAAGCAACTACTCAAACTAAAACAACTGAACAAGCAAAATAATATTAAAAAAAGCTCTGATAGTATCAGAGCTTTTTTTAGCAAGAGGAGGGATGAGGATAATGGAGACTGTAAGGACATTTGAAAATATGTCAGATGAAGCGATCCAAAAAATACTTCTTTCGGCTGAACAAGGCTACGCCCGTGCCCAATACAATGTCGCCTTGCTCTACCTTTATGGCAAAAGAGGCTTTGAGAAAGATACTGCTAAAGGGATTTATTGGTATCATCAGGCTGCCCAAAATGGCAATAACCACGCTGCCTATGACTTGGGGGTGTGTTATTATTATGGTCAAGGCGTCGAGCAAGATTACACAAAGGCTTTTGAATTTTTAAATCAGGCTGCCAAAAACGGTCATATTAGAGCTATGCAACTGGTAGGGGATGCCTATGCCTTTGGTCATGGGGTAGCAAGTGATGAGACTAAGGCCTTTGAGGCCTACCTTAGTGCAGCCCTAAGAAATAACTATGACGCCATGGTCAGCCTTGCCCTTTGTTACCAAGAGGGTTTTGGCTGTGAGGTTGATGATGGCGAAGCCATAACATGGCTAGAAAAAGCTTGTGAACACCAAATTCCTCTGGCGTACTATCATCTGGGACTGTGTTATCAAGAAGGTAGGAGTGTCGCTAAAGATGAAGAAAAAGCAAAAGCTTATTTAGAAAAGGCAATCTCTGAGTTGGGGGAAAACCTACCATCATTAACTAGCATTGATGAAGTTTAAGCTAGAGATAAGTATACTGGTATAAGCTAAAAAGCGTTAGCGACTAAAGTCGCTAACGCTTTTTTCAGATGATCGTTTTAAGAAATTTGTCCACTAAAATGACAAGGGGCAATGAATTTTAGATAGACTTTATCTGAGGCACTGTCTGTATTAAATGCAAAACTGACTGGACTATTAGCATCTACATAACCTAATTTTTTATCAGGACCAAATCGTTTTTGATAGGCAATGATATAGAGACCATAAGATGAATGTAAAGATGAAGCATAAACACTATAAGTTGTTTTTCCGGTAAACAAATAATCGGTATAAAGTGGATTTTGACCAGTTTGACCACTAAAAGAGTATGCTCCTCTTCTGCCTATATTATAGACTGCACTAGGATAATCAAAACCATATGGTTTGTAAGATATCTCATCATTGTAAGATGCCTTATTATTAATGGATTCATCAATAAGGTAAGATGGATTTTCTGTAACCCCGACTGAACTATCGGTTTGATTAGCAAAGCTAGCATTTGGTAGTGAACATAAAACAAGCAAGCATAGTGAAATAATTTTCTTTTTCATGATTCATTCCTCCTAAAATTGCACGAGTACATAATACCCCATATGAGATTCTAATCTATAAATATTTAAAAGGTTAACCTATGATAATTACAACACTTGCAAAAAAAAAACAATAGGTTACAATGAAAAAAATAATTATTTTAAAAAGGGGCTGGTATTGATGAATATTTTTCAGCTAAAGTTACTGGCGATGGTTTTTATGGTTTTAGACCATATCCATTTATTTTTTCCAAACACGCCAAAAATTTTTGACTATCTTGGGGTATTGGCGATTCCCTTATTCGTCTTTGCTTTAGTAGAGGGGATAAAGCACACCAGTAATTTAAAGCGGTATTTTTTAAGGCTCTATATTTTTTCTATTATTATGCAGGGGAGTGCTACCTTACTTCAATTAAAGGCAGAAAAATCAGACTTGCCTCTAAGTAATAGTATTCGTATCTTTGTGGTTTTGCTGATACTTATTGTTTTATTAGAAAAATACAAAACAGATAATTGGCTAAAAAATAAGGGCTTGTGGCTATTTATAGGTTATCAAGTAGTAGCGACTGTAATCAGTATGATTATCATGATGTTATTTGATATCAGTGAGCCGATGCTCTATTGTATCAATACCATTCTTGCCACGACAGTGGGAATGGATGGAGGTTATTTCTTTATTATCATTGGTTTGATTTTTTATTATGGCTATCGAGACTACAAAAAGATAGCCCTCTTTTTAACTGTTTTTATAACAGCTAATATGCTTTTCTTTAATACCCCTATCTTGGGAATTATCGGAAATAAATTATCAGTAATTCATTTGGAATTAGGTGATTTCTTTTATGGTCTTTTTGAACTAGTGACGGGTTGGGATATACTCTTCTATCAAACAGGTCTTTTGGAAAATACGATGTGGATGAGTATCTTTGTCTTGGCAGTGATTTATTTTTATGATGGCAAGGTCTATAAAAGCAATCGGTTTCAAAAATATTTATTCTACATCTTTTATCCCGCCCATTTGTGGCTACTCTATTTCCTTGCCTACCAGCTGTAAGTCATCAATAGCACTATTGTCAGCATGTTAGGCTGAGGTGATGGTATAATAATGAGATAGGATAAAATAGAAATCCTAAGAAATTATTAAAAAGGAGGCTTAGCATGACTGATTTAGGTGAGAAATTGAGAAAGGTACGGGAAGAAAGAGGTCTATCTAGGGAAGCACTTGCCCAAAAGCTTGGTATAGCTTTAGCACAACTTTTGGACTGGGAAGAGGATAGAGAGGCGCCCGACTTGGAGCATCTGGCTAAGTTGTGTGATGGTTTGGGAATTACTATAGATGACTTATTGAAGGGCAGTTTTAATACCCATCCTCACGCTACAAGTACACCTCCAAGCACCAAGTGGTATCAAAATAAGTACTTTATACTTTTTGCCGTTTCTTTAGCAGTGGCACTTTTTTCTTTGGTAGATGTTTTTTATATCGTTGTTTTTGCACAAGTGGCAAATCGAATGGTTGAAAGTGTTGGTTTTGGTGAGGTCTTTCCTGATACAGCTTTTTCTGGTATTTCGTATTTATTGTTAATACCTTCAGCTTGTATGATGTTTGTAGGCTTTGGCGCAAGTCTATATTTTTGGAATAAATATCAAAATTCAAAATAGAAAAAATGAAAAAAGGATAACGTTGCCACTCTTTAGTAAGTGTATTATTAGGGACAAAAAAATAAAAGGACACCTTAGTGTCCTTTTATTTTTTCTAAAAAGTAGTGATAAAGACGCATATCATCATTTAATTCAGGGTGAAAGGAAAGGGCGAGTTGGTTTTTATATTCGACAGCGACGATATTACCATCGACAATAGCGTGTACTTCGACCCCTTCAGAGACGGCTTCAATGTAAGGGGCACGAATAAAGGTCATGGGTACTTGTCCAAGAGGCTTGAAATCATCATAGGTAAAGAAACTACCAAGCTGTTTGCCATAGGCATTGCGTTTGACTGTGATAGGCAAAGTCGCAAAGTGTAAACGTGTATCATTAGAGAGGCTTTGAGCGAGCAAGATAAGACCTGCACAGGTCGCTAGGACAGGCAAACCTTCTTGGATTTGTGCTTGAAGTGGCTGAAACATGCCTAAATCTCTTAGGAGCTTACCTTGTACGGTGCTTTCACCGCCAGGTAAAATAAGGGCATCAAAGCTCTTTTTTAAATCTTCTTTTTGGCGCAATTCAATGCTGTCAATACCAAGGCTAGAGAGTTTGTGTCTATGCTCAATAAAGGCGCCTTGAAGTGCTAAAACCCCTATTTTCATTTTATTTGCCTCGTTCTGCCATAAGGAGTTCGATTTCATCTTCATTGATGCCGACCATGGCTTCGCCTAAATCCTCTGATAAGCTGGCAATGAGCTTGCTGTCAGTATAGTTGGTAACGGTTTGAACGATGCTTTTAGCACGTTTTTCAGGATTGCCTGATTTGAAAATACCAGAACCGACAAAGACCCCTTCTGCACCGAGTTGCATCATAAGGGCTGCATCCGCTGGTGTTGCGACGCCTCCGGCTGCAAAATTGACAACTGGTAATTTTTTGTTTTGGTGAACATATAAGACAAGTTCATAAGGGACTTGAAGATTTTTGGCAACATCAAATAACTCATCTTCACGAAGGGCAGAAATACGAGCAATTTCTTGATTCATCTTACGCATATGTTGGACGGCTTGGATGATATCTCCTGTCCCTGGTTCACCCTTGGTTCGAATCATACTGGCACCTTCATTGATACGGCGGAGTGCTTCACCAAGATCTTTTGCGCCACAGACAAAAGGTACTTTGAATTTGGTTTTATCAATATGATAGACATTATCTGCTGGAGAAAGGACTTCACTTTCATCAATATAATCAATTTCAATTGCTTCTAGAATTTGTGCTTCCACAAAATGTCCAATACGGCATTTTGCCATGACAGGGATAGAGACACTGGCTTGAATTTCTTTGATCATCTTTGGATCACTCATTCTAGAGACCCCACCAGCTGCTCTGATGTCAGCAGGGATTCGTTCAAGCGCCATAACTGCACAGGCACCTGCACTTTCAGCAATTTTAGCTTGCTCTGGTGTTGTGACATCCATAATCACGCCACCTTTCAACATTTGTGCAAGTTGTTTGTTTAATTCGTATCGGTTTTCCATGACAATAGCTCCTTTTTAAATAGACATCAAAAATCATTCATAGTATAATCAAAAAACTGAGCTTGTTGAAATAGCCAAAAAAATAAATTTTTGTAGAGTCAAAAGGTGGAAGAATTTAGAAATGTTAACATATTCATTTGTAAAAATAGGGTCAGATGCAATGTACATTCATCTTTATAAATGTCTAAAAAAAGATATCTTAGAGGGCAACCTAAAGGCAGGAGAAAAGTTACCTTCTAAAAGAAGCTTTGCCAAAAATTTGGGTGTGAGTGTGATTACAGTAGAAAATGCCTATGCTCAGTTAGTGGCAGAAGGCTATCTCTATTCAAAAGCAAAACAGGGTTATTATGTTGTTCAGCTACAGATGGGTCAAAGACAGATAGAAAAAAGGCATAGTGAAGAAGTACTTTTGGTTGAGATGACAGAAAAAGAGTATGTTGCAGATTTTGCGAGCAATCAAATCAGTGTAGAGCAGTTTCCTTTTTCCATTTGGGCAAAGCTGATTCGGGCGTTATTGACTGATAATCAAAAAGCAATTTTGCGTAATTCTCCTTGTGGGGGTACCTTAGACTTACGTCAGAGTATTGCTGATTATTTAAAAGAATTTAGAGGGATGAATATCAGAGCTGAACAGGTGGTGGTCGGCGCTGGGACAGAGTATTTGTATGGTCTTTTGGTACAGCTTTTAGGGCGAGATAAGATCTATGGTGTGGAAAATCCAGGCTATAAAAAAATTGCCCAAGTTTATGAAAGCAATGCTGTTGGTTGTGAGTATGTTGATTTTGGCAAAGAGGGTATAGACTTAAAGGCACTAGAAGAAAAGGCAGTTGATGTCATTCATATTTCTCCTTCTCATCACTTCCCAACTGGTCAGGTCATGCCAATTGGCGCACGTTATGAACTTTTGGCTTGGGCAAGCAAAAAAGCCGATCGCTATATTATTGAGGATGATTATGATAGTGAGTTTCGCTTGATAGGACAGCCTATTCCGACCTTACAAAGTATTGATGCTATGGAAAAAGTCATCTATATGAATACCTTTACCAAGACCATTGCTTCTACGATTCGTATTAGTTACATGGTTTTACCCTACCATTTAGTGACAAGGTTTTATGAGAAACTATCATTTTATGCTTGCACGATTCCAAACCTTGAACAATACACTTTGGCAAAGTTTATTAAAGAAGGCTACTTTGAAAAGCATATCAACCGTATGAGAAATTACTACCATAAAAAGAGAGATTTACTACTTGATAAATTGAGTAAGAGTCAACTGGCAAAAATTGTCACCATTTATGAAGAAGATTCTGGTTTGCATTTTTTGATGAAGATCGATATGCATCTTTCTGATGAAGTATTTCAGAAGAAGATGGAAGAAAATGGGATAAAGATTTGTACTTTAGCGGAATACTACTATGATAATCAGGCAGTCAACAATCACATCTTTGTGGTCAACTATTCTTCATTGACTGAAGATCAGATTGAAAAAGCCATTGCTGTAATGGAAAAGGTGCTACTTTTTTAAATTTTTTCAAAAAAAGAATAAAAAAATAGTTGACAGGTGAGAGTAAAGATGATAGTATGACTAAGCTGTCTTTTAGAGACAG
>CALIQN010000121.1 GCA_938044045.1 uncultured Peptococcaceae bacterium | reverse complement strand
CTTACTTGAAAAAGATGCGGTTGATGAGCAAGTAAGTGAAATCGCTAAAAAAGCTCAAGAAGCGCAAGCAAAGGCAAGTGCTGAGGCAAGTACCCCAGCACAAAATGAACAACAAACACAACAAGGACAACAATAAAAAAATAACCTGTAGAAAATTTCTACAGGTTATTTTTATTATCTTTTATAAATTATAGAGATGATTGACTGGTCCACTGCCTTGACCCAAGTCAAGCATATCGCTTAAGGCACCATGGAGATATTGCTTGGCTTTCTCGATGCTATCAATTAAGTTGTTGCCAGCTGCTAGTTGACAAGCAATTGCAGAAGATAAGGTGCAACCTGTCCCATGGGTATTAGGATTTTGAACCTTAGGTAAGGCAAAACGGTGGGTCTTGCTATCATAAAGAATGTCGACAGCATCTTCACCCTCTAGATGTCCACCTTTAATTAAGATATTGGTACCAAATTTTTCATACATCATTTTACTAACCTCTAAAAGGCTTGCCTCATCTGTTATCTTTTCGCCTGAAAGCGCTTCCGCCTCGAAGGTATTCGGTGTAATCACTGTTGCTAAAGGAATGAGTCCAGAGGTCAAAATATCGATCGCCTCATCGGTCAAAAGTTTATAACCACTTGTCGAAATCATCACCGGATCAACAACGATGTTTTTGGCATCATATTGTTTTAATTTATCAACAATCATCTGAATCAACGCTGGATTGGATACCATACCTATTTTGATACTATCTGGATAGATATCTGTAAAAATAGCATCCAATTGCTCTGCTAAAAACTCAGGCGTTGTATCAAAAATAGAATATACCCCTTTGGTGTTTTGTGCTGTTAGCGCAGTAATGGCACTCATGCCATACATCTTGTGGGCACAAATTGTTTTTAAGTCTGCTTGAATCCCTGCCCCACCACTACAGTCCGAACCCGCTATAGTCAATACTTTTTTCATCTCTTTACCCTCCTATGACTTTTTGAGCCTTTTCCTTCATTAGTTTTGCTGCCGTGTGGCAATCTTTTTTGGCAAAAATACAGGAAACCACTGCCACCCCACTGATACCTGTCCCTTTTAGGCTATCAATATTATCTTCATTAATGCCACCAATTGCTACAACAGGAATCGTCACTGACTGGACAATCTCTCGCAAGGTATCAAAAGAAAGGGTTGTCGCATCTTTTTTTGTCCCTGTCTGAAACATCGCACCCACACCAATATAGTCTGCGCCATTTTTTTCAGCAAGACATGCTTCTTCTACACTATGTGCTGACACGCCCAAAATCGCCTCTTCACCTAGAAGGGTTCTAGCCTCTCCCGCTTCAAGATCACTTTGTCCGACGTGAACGCCACTAGCACCTATTGTCTTGGCAATCTCTACTCTATCATTGATGATTAAAGGCACCTGATACTGGTCACAAAGCACCTTGCACGCCTTTGCCCTTTCTAAAAAGCTCGCATCATCCAGCTCTTTTTCCCTTAGTTGCAAGAGGTTCACCCCTGCACTGAGCACTTGCTCAATTTGCGTCAAAAAAGCCTCTTTTTCTGCCCATCTGCTATCTGTAATCGCATAAAGCGTCATCTCATCTAATTTCTTCATACCTTGCTCCTTGAATGATTTGTTCATCTTTAGCATAAAATGCTTCGTCAAATAACGCCAGCTTAAAGCTCAGGTTACCCTTTGCCTCAGCCAAACCCTTGCCTGCCCTTTCACCCAAGACACCCATCAGAGCCACGCCATAAAGACAGGCCGCAAAGTCATCCTCAGCCACTGCCAACAGACCTGCCAAAAGGGCAGACTGCATACAGCCACAACCTGTCAAGCGTGCCATCATCGGATGACCATTACTCACCTTTATAACCTTGCCTTGACCTATTATGAGATCCTCCTCGCCTGATAGAACAAGGATGCTACCCAATAGGGTACTTGTCTTTAATAAACGGTCTATATCAATCTTTACCTTGTCATAAGAAAGGGTGCTATCTACGCCCTTTTCTTCCGTTGCTAGTCCTGCTAAACACATCAATTCTGCATAATTGCCTCTTATCACCCTCGGCATTGCCAAATCCAGTAAGGTTTTGACACTCGCCAAGCGGTAAGGACTACTAGCGATCCCTACAGGATCTAATACAATGGGTAAACCCGCTCTACTATAAGCTAGTATCGCTTCCTTCATCGCCTCAAAGCGATAGGTGGTAACTGTCCCTAGGTTCAGATGAAGCCCCTTCGCCACTTGGCTTAAAGATGACATTTCCAGTTTTTCTTCTGCCATGATTGGCGAAGCCCCCAAGGCCAGAAGAAAGTTTGCACAATCGTTGGCACTCACATGACTAACCATGTTATGGATGAGTGGGACTTCTGCTTTCAAGGACGATAAATGGGGCTTAAGCATTCTTTTTGCCCCATACCTTATCTAAGATCAAAGCCAAAATCGCAACAATTACAATGACAGGTAGAGTATTGCCTATTGGTGTTTCCAAAGATAAGAAGTAACGATAAAGCCCAAAGCCAATCAACCACAAAAAGAGATTTTGCCATCTAAAGGCTTGCATTGAAAAATCATTTTTCAAAATAAAGAAGTCCACCATCAAGATGGTAATCATTGGTGCAAATACTGAGCCAATCAAATACAAGAAAGATTCAAAAGCATTAACAGGGGCAAATAAGGCTAAAAGCAAGCCTACTGCCAAGACCACCAAGGCAACCGTTCTTTCAGAAAAATTTTTGTTTAAGGCGTTAGCACTGACCCCCGCAGAATAAACGTCCAAAAAGGTCGTCGTTACCGTAGAGAAGATGACGATAAAGAGCGCCACCAAGCTAAAGCCTGCCCCCACTAAGATTTCAGCAATATCAGACTTTCCAGCATACAAACTTGCTCCAAGTCCAATCACATACATCCATGTGCTGACGACGATATAGGTACTGGCACTGGCACAAGTCGCTGCAAATGGCTTTTCAGCTCTTCTAGTATAATCTGAGATTAACGGCAACCAAGATAAAGGCATTGCCAAAGCAAGCTCTATCGCATTACCAAAGCTCAATTCTCCTTCTACAGGGCTAACCTGTCCACCACCAAATATCTTATAACTCAAGAAAATTGTGAGTAAGAAAAGGGCACTCATTGCCACAATATTAATCTTACTCATATTTTTAATGCCAATAAAAAGCCAAATTAAAATCAGTCCGCCGATAATAAGGCTCCAAATCCATTGTCCACCAATGTCCATAGCAGTATGTGCCGCAGCAGCCCCACCGACAATCATGATGGCAGTCCAGCCTACAAGCTGTAAGACATTGAGGGAAGAAAAGAGCATAGAACCCTTTTCACCAAAAGAGCCTTTAACCGTTTCCATTGCCCCTTTTCTTGTCTTAGCACCAATATAGCCAGCAAAGAAAAGCAAGCATCCACCGATAAGATGACCAATAATAATTGCTAAAATACCATTCACTAAACCTAATGGGGCAAAAAGTGTCCCTGTAATAATTTCCGCAATAGAAACTGCCGCACCAAACCATATCAAACTATTGGAAAATACTGACGTTCTTTCTTGATTCATTTTAAACCTTCTTTCCTAGTTAAATTTATTTAAAATTCCTCTACCCTTCAAGGCATAGATAAAGGCTCCCGCAATCAAAGCCCCTGTAAAAGTTGAGAAGAAAAACGGCAAGATATAGGCATAAAAGGCAAGTTCCCCTGCTGTTTTACCCAAAAATAAAATCGCTATCGGATAGGCACATAGCCCACCTAAAACCGAGGTACCAAAGACCTCTCCTACCAGGGCAAAGGTCAGCTTTTTACCATACTTGTAGCCTAGTCCTGCCAAAAAAGCACCAAACATACTACCTGGAAAAGCCATTAGCGTACCTATTCCTAGTAAGTTTCTGAGTAAACTTGAGGCAAAGGCAATCCCCAAAGCATACCATGGTCCTAGCATCACTGCACCTAAAACATTGACAATGTGCTGAACTGGAGCAACCTTGCTCCCTAATACAGGAATCGAAAAAAAGCTACCCAAGATAGCAAGGGCGCATAAAATCCCTGCCAATGCGAGCTTTCTACTCTTCATACACAACACTTCCTTTCAAGTAAACAAAAAACGGAGACACCTAACTAGATGTCTCCGAAAAAGTACAAAACCTACTCCCTACGGCGGTATTATCCACATCAGGTCAAAGGGTCAGAGCCTTTGTTGGGCTTTTCTCAGCAAATTCCGCTCCCCTGTATGCAGATATTTTACCATAAAGTAACTCGGCTTTCAAGCTAAGGGCAGACAATCTTTTTTGCCACTCGCTTCGCCTCATACAAAATCTTTTCTTTATCCAAGGTCAAATACTCACCTTTTTCATACAAACATTTACCCCCGACAAAGACATAGTCAATGTCTGTACTTTTAGCACTATAGAGCAAATTTGCCAAGTCATCATGATGAGGATAATGATGTGGTTTTTCTCGACTTAATAACATAAAATCTGCCTGATAGCCTAATTTTATCTTGCCAGTATTTTCAAAGCCCAAAGCCTTTGCCCCATGGCTCGTTGCCAAAGAGAGCATCTCACTGGCTTTCATGCTTTCAGGATCAAGGCGCATCATTTTATGCACCAAGGCACCCATTTGCATTTCTTTTAACATATCTAGGTTATTGTTGCTAGAGGCGCCATCTGTCCCAAGGGCAACGATGCCCCCTTGCTTCTGATAAGCGATAATATCTGCCCAACCACTCGCTAATTTCATATTGCTGATAGGGTTGTGCAATAATATGGCATCCTTGCTCGCTAAAATCTCCCTATCCTCGTTAGTAAGATAAACACCATGAGCCACCCCTGTTGGCACGTCTAAGTCAAAGACACCCAAATCATCCAAATACTGGGTTGGTGTTTTTTGGTAGGTCTCTTGTATGAAGGTGACCTCTTCCTTGGTTTCTGCTAGATGGATATGGATACCTGTATGGTGTGCTTTTGCTTGCTTAACCATTTCCTCTATATAGTCAGGTGGACAGGTATTTGGCGCATGGGGGCCAAAATATACCCTCACACGATCATCTTTACCATGCCATTTTTGATAGAGGGCAATATTTTCGCTAATCCCTCTATGGGTATCATCAAACATCCCCACAGAACCACGACAGATATTGATACGCATGCCACTGGTATAGGTTGCTTCCATAATGGCTTCGGTATGATCATACATTTCCATAAAGGCCGTTGTCCCAGAAGCAAGCATTTCCAAAAGTCCTAAAGACGTCCCCCAATAGACATCCTCATCACTTAGTTTCCCTTCTGCTGGCCAAATGTAGTCATTGAGCCAAGTTTTTAAATTGGTATCACTCCCATACCCCCTTAAAAGCCCCATGGCAACATGGGTATGGGCATTTTGAAAACTTGGCAAAAGAAGATAGCCACTACCCTCTATGACCCTTGCACCATCGACATCACTAGACTTGCCAATCGTAGTAAAGACACCATCTTCTACCAAAACATCTCCCGACACAAACTTGGCTTGCACCTCATCATAGTAATATGTGTTTTTAATGTGCGTCTTCAAGATGGTTTGCCTCACTCTCTTGGCTCGCTACCGCTTCTTCAGTTTCTTCTACTTCTTCTGTCTCTTCTGCCTTTGCCAAATCGCTAAATAGAGCATCGACAAAGTTTTCAGCATCAAAGACTTGCAAATCTTCCATTCCCTCGCCTACGCCAATAAATTTGACCGGCAAGTCATACTCTGAATGAATCCCCAAGATGACGCCACCTTTGGCTGTCCCATCTAGCTTAGTCAAAACCACCCCTGTTAAGCCCGCAACTTCACTAAAGACCTTGACTTGACTCAAGGCATTTTGTCCAGTGGTCGCATCAAGGACAATCAAGACTTCCTTTAGGGCTTCTGGATTTTCACGGTCAATGACGCGTTTTATCTTTGCCAATTCATTCATTAAGTTGACCTTATTGTGCAATCGTCCCGCTGTATCAATCAAAAGCACACTGGCCTTTCTTGAGGTTGCTGCCTTAATCCCATCAAAGACAACCGCCGCTGGATCAGCGCCCTCAGTATGGGCAATGACGTCAACACCGACACGCTCACCCCAAATTTTTAACTGCTCACTGGCTGCCGCTCTAAAGGTATCCCCTGCAGCAAGGACGACCTTTTCACCTTGGTTTTTGAGGTAATGGGCAATTTTGCCGATACTGGTCGTCTTACCAACACCGTTGACCCCTACCACCAAGATAATATTTAAGCCCTCACTATCTAAATTGAGCTTGCCACGTTCTCCAGAGAGTCTTTCTGCCAAATCCTCTGCAAAGGCCTCTTTCAATTCGCCAACGTTTTTAAGTTTTCTTTCTTTTTCTAACTGACGCAAGCGTTCCACCATCTCAAGAGCAGTATGCACCCCCACATCCCCTGCAATCAGTGCTTCTTCTAAATCATCATAAAGATCATCAGTGATACTACTCCCTGAAAAAACATCAAAAATCTTTTCGATAAAGCCCTTACGGGTTTTTTCCAAACCTTGGCTTAAGGCTTTATTATAGGCATCACTATCCGTTCTTACCTCTTTATCTTTCTTTTTAAAGCGATCAAAAAATCCCATGTTTATGCCTCACTTTCTAAATAATCTTCTAGACGTACGGATAAAAGTTTAGATACGCCATCTTTATCCATGGTCACACCGTATAAAACATCACTTGCCTCCATCGTACCCTTACGATGGGAAATAATGATAAACTGACTTTTTTGGCTATATTCCTTGATAAAATCTGCTAAATGGTCAACATTAGCCTCATCAAGTGCCGCCTCGATCTCATCTAAAATCACAAAAGGACTTGGCTTGATATGAAGCAGGGCAAAAAGCAAGGCTATAGCAGTCATCGCCCTCTCTCCACCAGAAAGCAAGCTCAAAATACGCTCCCTTTTGCCAGGTGGTTTGGCAATGATTTCTACCCCTGTTTCAAGATAGTTTTTAGGCATAGAAAGTTCAAGCCTTGCATTGCCCCCACGAAACATACTTTGAAAAATTTCATCAAAGAGCCTATTGATATGGTGATAGGTTTTTGCAAAGCGCTCACTCATGACTGCTTCCATCTCAGTGATTAACTTCATCAGTTGTTTTTCTGCCTCTTTTAAGTCGCTCATCTGTGTACGCATGAATACGACACGTTCACTCACTTCTTCATAAACCTCAACAGCCGTAAAATTCAATTCCCCTAAAGCCTTGATGGCTTGTTTCAAACGTGCCTTTTCTGCGATGGCTTCTTCTTGATCGAAGTCTTTTGAGTCAAGGGTGGTAAAGTCTATACCCTCTTGTCCCAAGAGCTCTTCCCCTTCTTTTATAATTTCTGCCAAACGCTCTTCCTCACGTACACGTTTCATCATGTATTGATGATGTGTTTTTTCAAGACTGTAGATGGTTTCCTTTAAAATGTTTGATGCCTCTTCTAGTTCGCTCAAACTTTTTTCCATCGTATCGACATCTTGACTGGTTTGCTTTAAGGTCACTGTCATAATTTCCAAGTTTGTCTTCAAGTCTCTATGTGTCTGGCTAAGCTCTGATTGCTTGCTAGTAGTTTCTTCTAAAGCTTGACTGAGGTGTATGAGTCTTTCTTCTGTTTTGATAAAATTGATACCTAAGCTCTCAAGCGCTTCTTCTCGCTCTTTTAGCTTAGCACTTAAGTTGCGATATTTTTCTTCACGTATAGAGACTTCTGTATTGGCCTCATGTGTCCCTACCGTCTTCGCCTCTAAACTTTTCGTGAGCGCCTCTAAAGTCAATTTCAGTCTTTCTTTGTCTTCATTTAACTGACCAATCGCCTCTTTTGTTTCTGCTAAAGTGAGTCTATCTTTTTTGAGCTGTGCAAGATAGCTTTTTTCTTCTGTCTCTAGTACAGAAAAATCCGCTTGTTCTAGCGTTAGATTTTTTTCTTGTTGGATGATTTCTCGCCTGACGCTCTCCAACAAGACTGCCTGCTCCATCTGACGCTTCTTTTCTTCTTGATACTTGAGACTTAAGCCTTCATGGGCTTCCTTTTGTCTTTTGAGCGAGTCTTCAAGTTTACATCGTTTTTCCAAGCCCTTTTGGTGATCTAACTCTAGTGCTGCAAGTTCATTTTCTAAGTTTCTTTTTTCGCTGTTTCTTTTGAGCAAAATTGGTGCTTTTTTATTGACCCCACCTGTCAAGCTCCCCTTAGGAGAAATGACTTCACCAGATAAGGTCACCATCCTATCCAAAACTTTTTTGTGTTTTAAGAAATACAGCGCCTTATCAATATCACGTACAATTACCACACGGCCAAGGAGAGAAGAAAAAATCGCCTCATAGCATTTTTCATAACGTACCAGTTGATTGCCATAGCCTAAAATGGCGTCATCTTGGTACAAACTATGACTGCTTTCAGCTCGAATCGTATTTAAGGGTAAAAAGGTTGCCTTGCCCAGTTTTCTCTCTCTCAAATACAAGATAGCACGCTTGGCATCCTCGTCATTTTGGGTTACCAGGTGTTGTAAACTCCCTCCTAAAGCATTTTCAATAGCAACTTGATAAGTATCTTCCACTTCAATGAGCTGGGCAATAGTACCCAAAATACCCTCCAACTTGCCCTCTTCTTTCGCCTTTAGGACACTGGCAACACCAAAAAAATAGCCTTCTCCTGTGCTTTCCATCTCACGCAAAGCCAAAAACCGACTCTTTTTACTTGCAATTTCTTTTTCCAAACCTTGATTTGTCAGTAAACACTGTGAATATTCTGTTTTAAGCTTTTGGTACGCTTCTTGCTTATCTTTTAATGTTTCAGCCAAATGATCAAGATTGCTAGTTAACGCCTTGCCCTCTTTTTCTAGGGCGAGTAAATCCTCTTTTTTCTTTTGAAATTCTTCCTGTAAGCGATCCTTTTTCTGATTTTGACGCTCTTTTTTATAACTTAACGTCTTAATATTATCTTCAAGGGTACTCACGCTATTTTTTAGACTAATTTCTTGACGCATAAGGTTAAAATAGGTTTCCTCTTGCGTCACCAAAAGTTCTTCTACTTGCTTTTTTTCTAGCTCTATTTTATTTTTTTCTTGATTTTTATCTTCTTTGACTTGTCTTAACTGGTCAAGCAAGTCTTTTTCTTTTTGAGCGCTCTCTGTGAGCTCAAAAATCAACTCTTCTTCTTGCTCTAACTGGATTTTAAGCTCAGCTACCCTTTTGGTGAGCTCTGCTTTTTGTTGTTCTTGATGTGCTAGACGCTCTGATAAAATACCAAGTTCACGCTGAAGGGCTTCATCCTCTGTCTTTTTATCAGAAAAATCACCTTGTAAGGTTTTTAAATTTTCCTTAGCCGTTCCCCAAAGCGTCTTTTGTACCTCTAGGGCTTGATGCTTACGCTCATAGTTTTCTTGTACTTGAATGAGCCCCGCACTTGACTCTTTTTCACCCTTGGCATAAGTTTCAAAGTTTTCTTTTGCAAGGTCAAAATTGCTTTTTAAAAGCTTAAGGCTCAAGTCCTTATAGGCTTGATCATAGGTCTTAAACTTTCTGACTGCTTCGGCTTGTTTTTCTAAGGGTTCTAATCTATCTTCTAGCTCAAGCAAGATATCTTCTAGTCTTGTCAAATCATCTTGAGTGCTCTCCAGTTTACGACTGGCCTCTCTTTTACGATACTTATACTTACTAATACCGGCAGCCTCTTCAATCAAGCCTCGTCTTTCTTCGGCATGCAAGGTAAGAATTTCATCAATTTTACCCTGACCAATTACAGAAAATCCATCCTTACCCAAGCCGGTATCCATAAATAGCTCCTGGATATCCTTGAGTCTAGCAGACTTGCCATTAATCTCATAAAGGCTCTCACCTGAACGGTGCAAGGTACGTGAGACACTCACCTCATGATAAGGTAAGTCAAAAATCCCCTCACTATTATCTAACGTCAAACTCACCTTTGCCATACCTAGGGGTTTTCTATCCTTACTGCCAGAGAAAATAACATCCTCCATCTTGCCACCACGCAAGCTTTTGGCACTTTGTTCCCCCAAAACCCAGCGTACAGCATCAACAACATTTGATTTGCCACTGCCATTAGGGCCGACAATAGCAGATACCCCCTTGGAAAAGTCAAAATTCACTCTATCGGCAAAAGACTTAAAGCCTTGTAGCTCCAATCTTTTTAAATACAAGGTCTTACCTCCCATTCACTTAAGGTTTTATCTGGTTTAAGATACAAATTGGCGCCATACTTTTTTAAAAAATACGCCCTGTTTTCTCCCTTATGACCAATAGCTTTAGAAAAAGCTTTGGGATGAATCTGAAACTGCCATGCCTTATCTGGAAATAAAGGTGCTAGCTTTTCCAT
>CALIQN010000120.1 GCA_938044045.1 uncultured Peptococcaceae bacterium | reverse complement strand
CGGTAATCACATGTCCTGTTTCTTTATAAATTTTAAAGAATAAATTTAGGCTTTTTAGCGCTAAATCATCAACATAAATTTCATTTTCTTTAGCATAGACTGTTTCATCATTTTTACCATTGGCTAGAAAAAGTCTTTTTTGATTAAAATCAATTGCTTTATCCATTGGTGAAAAGTTCAAAGCAGGCACTTCTTCAGGTGAGATTTGGACATCAAAAATCGCTTTCATACGCAAAAAAGACTTTTTCCAATCCATACTACCATTAGAAAGTACCGCCTCGTTCACTTGATTATAGTTGGCTAACAGTCCGCCTGCAGTATAGCCTCCTAAAGAATGCCCCATCACGATGACTCGTTTTAGCTCTGCCCCCACAGACTCTGCCAATTGGTAGACCTTGGGAAAATCTAAAATATTTTGATTTAAGACCTCAAAAAAATGATCGACAAAGACTTTCGTATCATCATAAGCAAGAGTGCCTCGTTTACCATGATAAAGCGCATCGACCAAAATCACATCATAACCATAAAAGCTCATGAGTTCCCCTCTAAAGAGCTGACGCTCTGCTGAGGAGCTCCAACCATGATAAAGAAAAATTGTCCCAAGGGCTGATGCCGTTTTGGCTTTTAAATAAAATCCTGTTAGCTCATCTTTTTTTAATACTTCCACAATAGACCTCCTTTAGCTTAAATCCAAAAAGTCCAGTTGCCTTAAGGCCTCATATAAGACAATCCCAACACTTGTCGCTAGGTTGAGACATCTTGCCCCCTCAATGCCACGCATAGGAATCCTAAATGCCTTATCAGCTAAATATTTACTCACCTCATCACTGACACCAGTATCTTCCCTACCAAAAAGCAAATAGTCCTCATCCTTAAAGGTAATTTCTGTATAAGCCTGCTCTGCCTTACGACTTAGTAAGTAAATTGTATCTTGATGATGTTTTGACCAAAAATCTTGAAAGTCTTTATAGTAGTGCACATCTAAGATTTCCCAATAGGTCAATCCAGCACGCTTCATCTTCTTGTCCTCAAGGGCAAAACCAAGAGGCCCAATAAGGTGTAGCCTCGTTCCTGTTACCGCACAACTGCGAGCAACATTACCAGTATTTTGAGGAATTTGGGGCTCAAATAATACAATATTTAACATCGTCTACCTCCATATCATGTCACCTTAGTTTACCACGTTCTAGCCTTAAGGTGTCAATCAATTTAACGCGCTCCTGCCAAGAGAAATACTAAGGACGCACAATCATGATTATCATTTTGTCTTTATTCTATCAGTTTGCTATGTTAAACTTATGTTATTATTACATCTCAAAAAATTTGGAGGCGTAAACATGAAGAAACACCATAAAGCGATGATGATTTTAATAGTTACCTTAGTACTTATTTCTGTTTTAGGTCTATTGGGTGCCAATCTGTACTCTGAAGATAAGGTCACCAGCACAAAGTCAAAAGAGACACCGCCAACCATTGAGAACTACCTACAAGGTAATACAGTCTATCTTGAGTTATTAGAAAATAAAAAACGTATTAAAAAGCTTACCTCTGATGTACACTTGCCAAAAGAAAGCAAATTAAACTATGCCCTTGAACATAATATTTTACCCACTAAGGATGAGCTACTTGCCTATGTCAACTTGCAAAAAAAGATTTGTGATGAAAATCAAGAGGTTAAAAATTTAATCCAAACTGTCATGTCAGACTTAGAAATTTCTGAAGAAGACTATTGGGATGTGGTTGTCTTTAATAATGCCATCTACAATGTTTTGGAAGCCAATATTGGTAACTACTATCTCACCACACACAATAAGCCGGCAAGCTTTGGTATTTTAGATGATGCCCCTCTTTCAACTAACGCCACACCACAAGCACCACCAGTCAATCAAGAAGACCTATTAGAAGCCAAAGCCTTTATTGATAGCCTATAAAAAAATAAGCCACGTTAAAAAACGTGGCTTGTTTTTTATAGGCTATACATGAATTTCACACAAAAAATTATCTCTGTTTTTTACCCATTTTCATAAAAATCCTAAGAATTGCACCTGAGGTTAAACATAAAACTCCTGAAAGTCCTATAATCCAAAGCCACGCCTCTTTTCCCTCTATAAAAAACTTAGGCAATTCAACATTCATACCAAAAAATCCTGTTACAATCGCCGGTATCACTAAAAGAATTGACAACTTGGTTAAATATTCCATAGTATCATTCAAATTATTATTAAGGATGTTGTTATACGTGCCTTCTAATTGGGCTACAACCTGTGAGGAAAGATTTGTCATTTCCATCAACTGACGGGCTTCGATTTGTGCATCTTCTAGCTGTTCTAATTCGCTTTCTGATAGATTTTTATAAAATGCTTGACTTCGCATTTGTTCAAATAGCAAAGTATTCTGCTTCGTTGCTGATACCAGATAGATTAGACTGGTGCCTAAGTCAGATAGGGCTAAAAGCGATTGTTTTGATGTCTTAAATCTTAATTTTCGACTTAAATCATCACGTTTTTTATACAATTCTTCCAAAACAGGAAAATAAGCTTTAGAAATCAAAAACATAGTCGTAAAAACAAATTCTAAAATACTTAAATCTTGTTGTTTCGCTAAAATTTTTTCAAACATTGGTAATAAATAATAGGTTTTCTCACTAAAAATAGTGATCAGCTGATTGCCTGAAAGATAATAAAAAACAGGTGAAGTTTGATAAGTCTGTGAACACTCCGAACAAATTGCATGATAAATTATCAGCAATTCTTCACTAAACTTATCATATTCCAAGCGTGCTAGCTCATTTTTATCTTTTGCATAGGTTAAAACTTCTAAGTTTAATTTTAACTCATCTTGGAGAAAATCCATATCAGCCTGTTCCTTAAGATCAACAACTAGCCATGTAAAACCAGTTTCCGTAATCGTTTTCATCTTTTACCTCCAGTATTCTTGTCATTCCATAAACCAGTAAACTCAATTCAGTTCACGCTTAAAATACATTAGGATTGCCTAGTCTGTAAATCAAGATTTTAGACACAAACAAAAAAGACACCCATATGGGTGTCTCTCTCAAAATTAAACAGCAAGTCAAGACGTCAGTCTATATAATCCTTA
>CALIQN010000119.1 GCA_938044045.1 uncultured Peptococcaceae bacterium | reverse complement strand
TACAAGTTTTATAGGTCTCATTTCATAGAAATTTATACCTTGCTAAATTCAACAAATTCTAATTTATAGTATATTTATCACATGTAGTAATCTTTATCTTACTTATCCTAAATAGATATAGCTAGATTATTCCTCTTCATATAGCTTTTTCTTCACTATATTCCTTGCATCTTCTCTATAACACCCCTTAGCTAATGCCATCTCATTTATTCCCTATGCTTTACCTTATTAACGATTAATATAAGGATAGAAATCGTTAAAAATAAACCTGTGTAGTTTATAAAAATATCTTTATAGGCACTTTTTGCCAGTGGCTCAATAAACTGAGTTAACCAAACGACAAAAAAGGCACACCCTAAAGTCATGATATAGACAACTAGCGTCCTAAGCATGACATTTTTAATTGGAAGATGTTTCGCCAGTTCATAGACAAGCACACCAATAAGGACAATCAAGGCTCTTGTGATTTCATGCCAATTGCCACTTGGATCATCTCTTATTCCTAAAAACAAATAAATGACACTACTAACAATCGTTGTGATGGTATAAATGATGCTATAGATAATTATGCTTTCTTTTAGCCAATTTTTCCATTGTTTTCTCCATATCATTTCCTCCATAAAGCTTCATGTCCAAATCCTACTAAAAATCCTTTAATTCATCAAATAAATTCAACAGTTTTTCTTTATCAACATCAAAATCATCTGGTATCAAGACTAATATTTCATCAAGAGCCATATAAATAGTGTCTCGCTCAATCGTATAAATAAAACAGTGACGTTTATCCATCTTATTGAAACCTTCCGTATACGCCCTTACCAAAGCTTCCACACCTTGCATGAGGTCATAATCTGAACCCTCTACCAGTTTTACTATCCCTGCTCTAGTCTTTCGGTATAAAGTAGCAGCTTTCTTGGCATTCGCTGCTGAAATGCCCTCCTGTCCATCCCATGAGCGAAATGGATTATCTAAGTTCTGTGCGAGCCATTCGTTTTTTCTTGGCTTTGTAATCCAAAGATCAAGACCTTCTGCCTTACGCTTTTTATAAAGTTTCTTGGTGATTTTAGCAGCGTCTTCGGGCAAGCTATTCATCCAAAGTATACGCAATTTTGGTAAACTTTCAGGCTTTGGAATAGCCTCTGCCGTAAAGCCAAACAAATCCACTGTTGTAAAAACTTCTAGGTTGTTAAACTCTGCCAGCTTCTCAAACTGAACAAGGTTACCCGGTTTGCCCCATAATCTCAATTCCCTAAGCTTTGGATAAGACTCAAAAACTTCAGCGAGATCAAGTGCTGTTACACGCATAAAATGTAATCTACCCAAATCATCCAAGCCTTGTAACTTAGGAATAGAGCTATCCGTTTGTAAAAGCAAGATGTCTCCACCATCACGTGCCTGTATTTTGCAATCTGCCTTGACCTCACCTAGTAAAATCAGTTTCTCTAAATCATCATTTAAGATAACTTCCTCTACACCTGTCATATCAAGAGAAAGTCTAAGCAGAGAAGTATGGGAAAAATCCAATTTTGTCTGCCCATGGTTCTCAAGAACCATCTCTGTGATAAAAGGCGTAGACTCCAAATAGTCATATAAATTTTTGTGCCATTTTTTTAATGTCAAGTTTGATAAGCAGGGAAACACCTTTAGTGCAAGGGCATCTTCAAAAGGTGTCCACTCATCGTTTAGATTATGTTTGGAGAGTCTACATTGCTCTCCTTCAAACAGAACCTTTTCCTCGCTAACATCCGCCGCCTTAAATGCCTCTCTTTGGGATGCAGGTGTTGTCTGCCATTTTAGTTGTCTATAAACGTCATAACCATTACCCCACGACATAGTATAGGAATTTGTACTTTCAGTGGTTAAGGGCGCAATATTGCCAATAAAAATATAATTTAATGGTACGTTACTATCAACATTCTCCAGATGTAGCCCTTTTTTCCAATACATAAAGTCTTTATAGAGTGGCTTGACTGAAGCTAATTCCTCCTCTTTAAGAGGTGCATCTCCCGACCAATCCAAGGAAAGCAGAACAGCCCGCTTCCCTTTATCATCATCTTCTACCTTTGTAATCTGACAAGCTGTATATTGTTTTAGATAGGAATTATACACACAGTACACATCGCCAGCCTTTGCAATCATATCAAAGTCTCCTTATATTTTATAAAAACGCAACGAGCAATATAACTTTTTCTTAGAAAGTATTTTATAATAGTGTACCATATTTCCACGCAATCTTTAAACTTCTTCACCTATACTCTATCATTTCAGTCTTTTGCAATCTGAAAGTAACGCATAAAAAATACACCTCCAAAAGTAAGTATAAGCTCTAACTTTTGGAGGTGTACTGCGTTGATGACTAACACCATTTTAACGATAAAACTATATATCGTTAGTTAAACCTTGTATTTTTAACCTCAATTGAATAATCCCATTTTAAGCGACATAAATGCCAAAAGATATAAGGCATAGATATGAGATGGATAGAAAATATAAAAGAAGTATTTAGAACCCTTTCCTCTCTGTCCATTATAAAAATATAGTGGAATAATCGCACCTATCATCATCCACTGATAATTACTGCCTTCGATTAGACTCTGCCAAGTAAAATCAGGATAAGAAAGCGCAGAAGCTATAGCGACAGCTATAATACCCAAATACTGCCATAGTCTCTTTTCTCTAAACACATAAAACCATAGGGCAAGCACTATCATTAAAATCCCACCCTCAGCAGTTAAATAAGATGGTATTAGCATTATAATACGTAAAAGCATGATATTATTGGTATCAATCAAAGCAGTTAACAAAAGCGCTGGTATCACTGGCAGTAAGAATAAAACTATACCTTTCAAAAATTCTTTATTTTTAAACTTTTCAATACCATACATACAAATGACCGCTATGAACATTGTCGCAAAGACATTGTTCATTAAGACCACAGAGGGCTCATCGATGGGAAATACCTGCATGATAAACTGAGATGCCAGTGGCATAAGGATGGCACACAAAAACAATCTTTTCCCATAATTGAATCGACTTCTTGTATAGTGAAACCCTTCTGCACACATAAAAAGAAATATTGGCAACACACTTCTTCCAAGCATATTCAGTATGGTCAAATCCCCTGCCCAATAAAACATTTGATGGATATGGTCTAACACCATCAAAGCTGCACCAATCAACTTTAACTGATAACCATTGATGCCATTTTTAACTTCTATACTTTGCATCGCCACTCCTTTATATCACTTTAAAGTAATAATCTTTTAAGCCATCAACAACACTACTGTCACTTATAGCTAACCTTTATATCCTTTCCTAAGGTTTTCTAAGTTTATCTGAACGCTTCATATTATACAAGATATTTTTCTAAGAAATTGCACCATAAGTCCTACAACCACTGAAAGCGCTTCCAAGCCTAAAGGATCAGAGGTGCTTTATGCTACACTGTAGTGATAGAACGATGTGTTTTTTGATGTATTTTACTTCACTGGTTTCATTAATTCATCTATCGGAATACGTTTGGGATATTTTCCCTTGGTCAAAATATCGTTTAGATACTTGTTATCCAAAATCATATCCTCCCGAATCAATGCCCAGTTACACCATTTACGATAAAATATCCTAAAGGTCAAAAATTCAAGTATTGGCCCAATCACCGGTGTCGTCAGTCCAAAAGCTTCTGTATGAGAAAAATGACAGCCACTTTCTGTACGCTTTCCTTCAAATGTGATGAAGGCAGTCTTCTTTGTGCTTTGAAAGACAATACGAAAATGATTGCTGTCTTGTTCACATTCAGTAATATAGCCTATGGACGCCATTTCACAAATTCTTCTTCAAAGTTGTTTGCCCATGCTTCCATCCGCTCATAAGGTGCTTTAATCTCAATCTGTTCATTCAGCGTAATCATAAGTTACCTCCTAATGTGCCATTCTTTTGAATTGTCAGCTTATATCTCTATCTTCTCATTCTTTTCATTAGAGATAAGGACTCTCTCAAATATTTTCAATGTTACTTGATTATTCTGATGATTTAAAATTGTATATTGGTTTTAAGATTTCGATAATCTCCACAGATTCACCTATGACATTAATGATGTCTTCCAAAGACTTATACGCCATAGGCGCTTCGTCCAAGGTTGCTTGAGTTACCGATGTCGTGTATATCCCCTTCATCGTTTCTTGATAGTCCTTCATGGTCAGCGCCTGTTTGGCCTTCATCCTTGACATCACTCGTCCTGCCCCATGTGGCGCTGAATAGTTCCATTCAGGATTACCCTTACCAACTGCAAGGATACTGCCATCTCGCATATTGATTGGAATCAAGACTTTTTCACCCTCATGAGCTGCAATGGCGCCTTTTCTGAGAATCATCTCCTTGGTATCAATATAGTTGTGTATGGTATGAAAAGCATCTTTACCATTTATCCCAAGTCTTTTAAGAATGATACTCGCCATAATCTCACGATTCCGTCTGGCAAACTGCTGGCATAGTTCTATATCATGAAGGTATTCCTCAAAAGAAACCCCACTTAAGTCGCATAAATCCTCTGGAATATTAGGCGCCTCGTTTTCCTTTTTCTTTTTTAGCTCAGCAAGTGCATCTTCTATCTCAGATTCTCTCCCCTGTGCTTTCAGCCTCTCAATAATGGACTCCCTGGACTCAAAATACTTGCCGATACCTTTATGCTGATCGATAGCCATTTCTTGGTATAATTCGGCTACCTGTTTGCCAAGATTTCTGCTGCCACTGTGAATCACAAGGTATTTTGTCCCATCACTTGAAACCTCAACTTCAATAAAATGATTTCCCCCGCCAAGGGTGCCAAGACTACATTTTAGCCAGTTTACCTTCTTCAGCTGTTTATAACATTTGAGTGACTCAAAATCAAAAGTTTCTTGTGCCCTATCCCATACCTTCATCCCTGAGGGAATTGCATGGCTGGCTGCATCCAGTCGCTTAAAGTCTATCTCGCCCTTACCAAGATTAACCGTATACATCCCACAACCAATATCAACGCCTACAATATTAGGTACAACCCTATCTGTAACTGTCATAGTGGTACCGATAGTACACCCCTTTCCAGCATGAACATCCGGCATAATCCTAACTTTGCTACCAGAGGTAAATTCATAGTCACACATTCTTTTAATTTGTTGTATCGCACCTTCTTCTACCACTGACGCATAACATATAGCTGTATTGACCTTACCTTCTATTTTTATCATTGTCTGTTACCTCTTCCTTATCTGTCAATCTTAAGATCATGGCTCCTTTCTCAAAAAATCCAACTCAGCCACAATCAATTGACCATATCTCTCTCAATTTGTACTATTATGATATAACCTATTTAAAGCTATAAAAAGAAGAGGAGTAGCAAGTATTTTTAACCCCATTTTTATTGTATTATTCCTGTTTTTTCACTATACTTAGCATAAATAATGACCCCATTATGGAGGTAAGCATGACCGACAAATACAAAATTTATGTTCCTGAAGAAATGAAAGCTCGCCTTATAAATGACGCTGAGTTATTTGATTTTACAAAAAAAGATGAAACGATCAACCTTAATGCCTTCTTAAAAACACTACCGATCAACTATTTTGATCAATACCGTGAGACAAAGACACAGCTCCTTAACACTATCCTATCTGACCTTAGTGCCTTTTCTTCTATCTCTAATGAAGATGCCAATGCAATAGCAGATAAAATCATTAATACCTCTATACCATAGAGAATTTAAACCAGGACGAAATGCTGCAATCACGCTGACTGTCAGTGGTACCTCTTTGGAGGTTATGCGTACTATCGAAAACAATATGCTCACTCGAGTATCCCTATCTCAGTATATCAACGATTTGTTAAGTTCATATCTATCGCTCTCTAGAAAAGACCGTGAAAAAATTATCTTTCAAGATACCTTTGATAAGTTGCATTCTGCTATTGGTAAGAATAGTATCATTACTTTTTCATTAATCTCTAAACCAGAATTTGTGTTTACCATTCAACCCTATTTAATTGCTGCTTCAAAAGAAGAACAATTTAATTATCTTCTAGGCATGGACAACGATTCTGGACTACTTCGCACCTTTCGTATCTCAAGAATTCGTTCCTTATATATCAGTTCAAATAAATTTACACCAGATGAAGGCATCAAGTGCCAATTACAGGAAATCGCCATCAGAAGTCCTCAAGCTGCCTCCAAAAGTGTTGAAGCCAAAGTATACTTAACTAATAGGGGCATGAAAAATTTTCATGTCATCACCAAAAATAGACCTGATATCCTCCGAAAAAATGGCAATATATGGTATTTCAACTGGCCTAAAAAGCAAGTGGAAAACTATTTCAAACGTTTTGGAAAAGATGCCCTTATCCTATCACCAGAAGAATCCCACCAAGCAATGCGGTCATTTTACAAAAAAGCATTTGACGCTTATCGTAAAAGCATCAAGGACGACTAAAAAAGAGCCATCGCTCTTTTTTAGTCGTCCTTTTTTTACTTTTTGTAAGCCGATAGTGCCTTTATGGCGCTGTCCAAAGAACGTCGTGCCCTTTTTCTTTCACTGGCTTCCTTGATGGAACTCACTAAGACGATTCTATCGTAAGGTAGTTTCAAGATATAAGTCTCATACCAATAAGGCTGAGGTTTAGGCACCTTTATCTCTAGCTCGCCTTTTTTAATGTGTACTTTTTCATGCTTCCAATGTAGCTCGGCATAGTCTTCATAAAGGTCAATGTGTGCCTCCAGATCCTCATAACTCCAAATCTTCTTTGCCACCCATGTGGGCAATAACATTGCTACAGGAATCAAGGCAAATATCAAATACACAGCCTGTCTTGGATGTTCTCTAAAATAGATAGGCCCATCTTCTGGACCTTTTTCAATACCGGACACTACCAAAAATCCATAAAATGCCAATAGCCCAAGTATAACACCCAAGATGACCATAACATACAACACCCCAGGTGAATATTTATTATGTCTAAATTCTACTCTTCTCATGTTTTAACGCTCTCTTATCGGTCTATATGCCTTTCTTTAAAAATAAAATAGATTTATCATTCTATTACTTCATTAAAGTATCTATAGAAATCTCTCTAAATATTAATAATCTTTTCGAAATCCCAAAATTTTAGCTAAAACGTTTTTGACATCAAATGAGTTCCATAATTTTAACTCAATAATACCTTCATATTCTCTTTCTATCCTAACTAAATCAAATACATCTCCTTCAAATATATAATATGGTTTTGATAGTTCTAACGCGTAGTTTTTAAAAGTAGTGTACGACTTTTTTTCTTCAAATCTAACAATAAAACCTTTATCTTTCTTAGTGACAATCGCATGATATTCTTCATTAAATTTTTTTAAAATTTCTTCTACTTCTTCTTGATCATCTTGATTATCTTCTTTCAATAGCTCGCTGTAAGTATCATTACTATCATAATAAAGTATACTCTTTTCCCAGTTTACTAAAATTCCATTTTCACAAGATATATCATAATTATCATCTTTAATATTTATAATAAGCATAACTATATACAATATTGGGGCATCATCTAACTCTGCAACCATCTTTTCAATCTTATCTAAATCTCTAAGTATTTCTTCACAATGATAATCACAACAGGAATGAAATAATTTCAACAACTCCCCATTAACAACAAAATTTTCTTTTAAAAAATTTAGAAATTTTTCATAAAGAATTTTATCTTCATCTTTATCCTTCAAATTTAATGGTTCATACGTTTTACCATTTTTATATGTATTACTCTCATATAAAAAAGTTCTTCTACATCGCTTTCTTAATAAATATTCCATATAAACGTTTCTCAAATTTGTATCAAGTTTGTAATGTATATTACAATGATAATTATGGTTATATTTTTCCAAATCATGTGCTGTCTTATGTTCAAAAAAATATTTCGCTGTCAAAATATCATTTACAGCTTGTTTGATAATTTTATCTTTTGTTTCGTTATCACAAATTACATTTAATCTTACTTCCTCAAAATCATCTTCCAAATATTCTTTAATTAAATTTATCTCATCCTCTAATTTAGCGAAAATAGACTTTACTTCAAGTGAAACTTCCTTAATTGTTGGTCGTTCTATAGAATTTTGTCGTATACACCTTTTTACCAATTCATCAATATCCATTAACCATGGATATACATCAGATATTAAAGTAAAATGAGAACCTTCTGGTTTTTTACTAGTAAAGATTTCATTTATAATCAACCCTAAAGAAAAGATATCAACAGCTGCCGTCATATATTTCGATTTACCTTTTATCTTTTGTTCTGGAGCTGCATATCCTCTATTTGCTAATAAATCATTTTTATGAGTTATAGATGAATCTTCAAAATGTGCAATCCCAAGGTCTGCTAAAACCAATTTATCTTTTTTCACCAAAATATTCTCAGGTTTTAAATCCCTATGGATCACATTTTTGTTATGAAGAAACTCAAGTGCACTACAAATTTGAAATATATAATTAAATCCTCTTGCAAGATCAATTCCATTTATTATTAAATCTGCTAAATTATTTTCATAAAGTGGCATTACATAACAAAGTTTATTATTGATTTCATCATGTGCATATATCGGAACCAAATTATTGTGTCTATTCTTTTTACAAAACTCAATTTCTTTTTTAAAGCGTTCTTTCTTTCCATCTCCTTCTTCATTCAAGATTTTTACAACATATTTTTTACCATTATTTTCAGCACTCCAAAGACTAGCATTTCCTCCATTTGTTAAGTGTTCAAGAAATATGTACTCCTCTCCCTCTATTTTAAATCTTTTTCCTTGTAATTTAGCCATTTATTATCCCCCCTATTTTATGAAACACTATATTGTTAATAGCCTATATCCATTTTCACAAACTGAGATTAATCTACTTAGTTCGCCCTATTAAAATCGATGTCTCACACAATCCACCATAAAGCATACATACTCAGGGGATAAGGATAATTGCATAGCTGGTTTTGGGCTACCTGACTTGATGCGAGTCATCATTTGGTCAAAGTCTCTTTCGCCCTTTTCCCAATCAGCAATGATTTCTTGCTTTTCGGCTTCACTCTCATAGTCTTCATCAAGTTTTGCCTCTGCTATCGCTTTTTTAAAGTAGGTTCTATTCTTTTCTTCGAGTTGAGCAAATAAGGCTTTTTCATTTTTCAGCCACAAAGCATAAAAATAATGTTCCCAATCAGCCGTATAATAGGTGTCAAGCACATTTTCATAGCAACGTATAAAGGTATCGTATTCGTCAAGCAGGTAATACATATCAAAAATTTCATCTTCAATAATATCATCAGTGTCTAAGGTGTAGCGCTCATCTTGCCCAGGCTTGACCTGTGCTAAATAAGATATGACTTTCTCTTGATTGCCAAGATAGAGTTCACAATAGGCAAGACACAACAATAGTCGCATTCTATTAGGATAAAACTTCAGTAAGTCCAAAAATATTGCTTTGGCACTTTCATAGTCTTTCAGTTCATATAGAGATATGGCGTAGTTGAAAGCACACACATAGTTATTGGCAAGATTCTTTGCCATTTTAAAATAGTCCCTGCTTAATGCGCTATTTTTTTCATCTTTATCAAGTTCATACTCAGCAAAATGATACAAGCCAAGCCCTGTATAGGTCTCTACAAATGGAGAATTTAGGGCTTTGGCCTTAGTCAAACAAACTAAAGCCTCTTTAGAATAATCATGATAAAAAGCCATATTGGTATACACTCTTGCTTTTTGCCTATCCTCTAAAGTCTCGCCATAGCTATCTAAAAAAGTCTCTAGTAATTTTGCACAGTTATCCCGACCATCTCTCAATTCTAGCTCGACAGAAGCCAGTGTACAGATTACATCAACATCTGCTGGAAAATCTTTTTGCCTTGAGCGTAGATAGCTTTTCATTTTTTCAAGATAGTCTTTTGAAGTCTCAAACTCGCTTAAAAATGGTACTTGGTACTGATTTTCATAGTCCTTTTTTACACTATCCCAATACGCTTTGATATCGTCTAACATTTTCATTACTATCCTTTCATGCTTGATACATATTGACTCTCCTAAAATAGTCGAGGCTTCATCCCTTTAGCCTGACATAAAAGCAATACCTCTTCTGCGATTTGAATTTTTTCATCCTTACTTAAAATCACATCTGAATCTATGGAGTTGATACTATCGACATAAATAGCATAATCATAGTCGTCTCCCACACACAATTCTGAATCCACAAAATATTTTAGTCCTTTATTATTATAATATTCAAGACCGGCTCGCCCTAAAAGCACAATATAAGCTTCCATAATTTTGCTCCAGTAATTTTTCATTCTGCCTTATTCTATTTTTATGCGATTAATACTACCTAAATTTATATCTTTGAATTGATCGCTTACTCTTGTATATTTAAAATGAGCTTTTCAGTATAT
Organism: uncultured Peptococcaceae bacterium; assembly: GCA_938044045.1. Lineage (GTDB taxonomy): Bacteria > Bacillota > Peptococcia > Peptococcales > Peptococcaceae > CALIQN01. The sequence continues at coordinate 2,430 of CALIQN010000119.1, read as the reverse complement.
TCTCGAATATACATGTAATATTGTGTCAAATTATCTTCTATTTGGTCAAAATTTTTGATCACAAAGACATCATCTTTTCTATAATGACATATAAATGCCCACAAAGTATCCTCACAAAGTTTAACAATCTCATTGATGTAATAAAAATAGTCTGCCTCAGGCAAATCTTGGCGAGGGGAATATTCATCGACAAACATAACAATACTGCCTATAAATCTATAAAATCGCTCCTCATCAAACGTATTTTGATTTAACAATTCAAAAATAAAATTTGAGGGATTATTTCTTCTCAATTCAAATTGTAATTGCTTTATCGCCTTTTCCATTTGAAGCAACTCCTCAGCAAGTTATCATTGGCTAGATTAGCTTTTCTATTTTCTTACAACATCAATTACATAGTCCTCCAAATGTACTTTTCTGGATTACACCACCCAGATATATAATCCAACATATCCGCCAACCATTCTTTAGATAAACCCTCTTCTAAGCTGTTGTAATAATAAAAAAATGTGCTATAGACTTGGTCTTGTGTAATGCCTAAATCATGTATTCTCGTTAAAATAGCATAACCTTGTTTACCAGAGTCATCATAGTTCTCCTCTGTAATAGTAGTTGAAAGTTGTTTTATTTGAGTCAATAATTTTTCAAAATCATTCATTGTGCTCACCTATAAACTTTAAATCGTCAAACCTCTAACTTATGTCACAACCCAAATAATAGGATCACAGTGCCATAGTTTAAAGAGGATAAAAGGAACTACTGTACACAAAACAAAAAAAAGGTATAGCGATATTAATAAATAAAAGACTATCCAAGGGGTAGTCTTTTATTTATTGCGCTAAACATTTGTCGATTTGGAATTGCTCCATCTGTTGCATAAAAAAATCCAAATTATTTCTGTCTATGATGATACTTGCATTCATTAACTTATTTAGTTTCTTCTCATGCCAACCATAAAAAATAGGATTCCTAATCTTTATACTCAGCTTTAGACAATTAAACGGACGCTTTTTAAATTTTATTTGTTCTATATCTTCAAGTTTAAATTTAAAATGCAATACACTCTGCCCTCTACTACTATAAGTATAATATTTAACAATATTTTTTTCATAAATTTCTAATTTCACGCCATTTATGAAAAGATAATATCCCATAAACCATACAAGGAGAGGAATGCTAGTCAGCACTATTACGATAATAATTGTATCTGAAAAAACAGTATCGTACCTTATAAGATGATTCAGTACCCACAGAATAATACCATACAAGAGTATCATGACCAAACAGCCTATCCTATTAAATTTAGCCTTATGAGGATAGGTCAGAATAAGTTTGACTTCATCTTGTAAACAATCGCATTCCATAATTTACCCCACCTCATATATCCTTTTTTTTATAAACCAACGCTTTCTAACCAGTTTTTAATAGCTTCTATTGATGTATCAGATGAAAGTATCATTAGCTCTGAATTATTTTCATCCACTAAAATGACTTCTTTTTCTTTTGGAAAAAACGTCCTAAGCCATAAAATGAAGCTTGCGTAGTCACCAAGTCTATGATTTGAATTAAAATATTCTATTACAAACGTGCAACGTTTTCTATCCATTCTTAACTCAAATTGACACTGCTCCGAGTTATTTTCCCAGCAAACATCATATGCTAGTGACTGATACTTACTCTCTTCAGTCGCTGTTTTGGGATACTTTTCTATAATAGCAGTATGAAACTTTTTCCTATCAAAATCGCTATTTTCGCTCTCTTTTAAATGAATCAAACTTGCTATAGACATATTAAACTCCAATACTCATAAAATCTCATTTATCAACTTCTTATTTCTGCTTTAGCAATGTGCATCATTAAAAGATGCCATTATCTCTTTAGGTTTTGCCTCATAAACTCAACCACTCTAACGCTTCCCAATGACTTAAGATTTTCTTTTTTACCTTTACATAACGATTGCTTAATTCTATGCCATGCTGTGTAAAGCAAAGCTCTGAATACCAGGCTTTTAGGCTTGCATATTTTTCATTTTTCAAATCAATCAAAATACTGACAATGGGTGAAAATGTATTTGGTGTGACACCTTCCACTAAGATTAAATTGTCTCCTATCAGCAAAATATCTCTACCATATATCCAAAATGGAAAGCTTTTCTCTTTGATAATAACAGAATAAAGCCCATCCCCTCTAGGTGGCTCTGTTTCATAGTTTACTCTTATGTGAAGTGCTTGTAATCTCTTATCTAAATTGCCATACCTATCCTCAGGATAGCCTATTTTCGTAATAGAAACCGCTTTCTTTTCCATTTTTTATCTTCTCCACATCTCTCACTTCTGTCAAGAGAATAAAAACTAAACTAGCTCTAATGAGCCAAGCCACTGCACAAAATTGCACGACCTAGCTTTCTTCTTTCAATTCAATGCTTTATTT
>CALIQN010000118.1 GCA_938044045.1 uncultured Peptococcaceae bacterium | reverse complement strand
AGTGGTTTTCACTTGGTAGAAATCATTTCCTTTCTTGATAGAAGTCTTTTGTTGGAGAAGGAATATGTTTCACAGATGCGCCTAGGACTATCGAAAGGAAAATCTTTCTCGGAAATGATGGGGAATTTAGGTTTTTCGAGTGCGATTGTCACTCAACTTTCATTGGCTGAAGTTCATGGAAATCTCCATTTGAGTTTGGGGAAAATTGAAGAATATTTGGATAATCTTGCTAAGGTCAAGAAGAAGTTAATTGAAGTTGCGACCTACCCACTTATTTTGCTAGCTTTCTTACTGCTCATAATGTTGGGGTTGCGAAATTATCTCTTGCCCCAACTGGATAGTAGTAATATAGCTACCTTAGTGATTAGTAACCTGCCACAGATTTTTCTTGGGCTTGTTTTAGCACTTGGTTTAGTATCTTTAACTGGTCTAGTTTTTTACAGAAAGTCTGCGAAAATTCAAATTTTCTCTTTTCTGGCTAGAATTCCATTTCTAGGTATGTTTGTTCAGTATTATCTAACTGCCTATTATGCTCGGGAATGGGGAAATATGATTGGACAAGGTTTAGAGTTGGCACAGATTTTCCAGATGATGCAGGAGCAAGGGAATCCTCTTTTTAAGGAAATTGGATACGATTTAGATCAATCTTTGCAAAATGGGCAGGAATTTTCTAAGGTTGTTCAGACCTATCCCTTTTTTAGAAGGGAGTTGGGATTAATCATTGAATATGGAGAGGTTAAATCCAAGTTAGGAAGCGAATTGGAAATCTATGCGGAAAAAACCTGGGAATCCTTCTTTACCCGAGTCAATCGGGCCATGAACCTTGTTCAACCACTGGTCTTTATTTTTGTAGCCCTGCTAATCGTTTTATTGTATGCAGCTATGTTGCTGCCAATGTATCAAAATATGGAGGTAAATTTTTAGATGAAAAAAATGATGATGAAATTAAAAGAAACGAAGGCAAAAGCTTTTACACTGGTAGAAATGAGGGATAGTAAAATTCTCTCTATATTCTCCACTTGATGACAATGCTATCAGCTGTAACTTGTACTTTCTTGATCAAGGCTCTAACTATTTCCCTTTGAGCCTCATAGTCCATCTCTGAAATATCTCCTTTTTTCAAAGTTTTCTTTATTTTGGTTTTAGTTTCCTCTTGTTTGAGTGTTGGGTCATTCTCCAGCTCTTTTTCTAGCAAGCCTCTCATATTTAAAAATTCAGCAGATTTTGCTTGTAATTCTTCCAGAGTAATTCTGTCATCTATGTATAGGTCATTGAGTCTACTGATTTTCTTAGTCAATTCTTGTATCTGTTTTTGATAACTAGCACGGTCAATAGCCTCTTTTTGGTTATCTGAAAAGATTTCATCTAAATAATCAGTGTCATGCTGTAGCTTATTGACCTCTTGCAAGACAAAGGCCTCAAGATCATCCTTGTAGTAAAATCCTGAGTCACACTTTTTGTTATCGTTGTAGGTAGTGACACCCTTTATTTTTCTAGGGTGTCTCTGATGACATTCATATTTTATAAACCTAGTGCCATCTTTTCTAATCACGCCCATCAAGATTTTTAGGGGCGCTAGACAGTAACCACATTGAACGATACCAGAAAGCATATACTTTGACTGGAATGGTCTAGGGTTAACATTTTCAGCTGCAGTCCTTTGCCTGATTTTGAGCTCTTTTTGTGTTTTATCATAGACCTCTTTTGTGATAATGGGCTCATGATTTCCCTTGTATATTTCTCCCAGGTATTGATTATATCCACAGTAGACAGGGTTATCTAAAATCTTTCTGACAGCTCTATAATTCCACGGTATCGGTTTAGGGTACTTGTCATTTAGGTCATCTCTTAACTTAGTGACTGATCTACCTGATAGATAGCTCTCAAAGATGAATTTGATAGCTAGTGACTGGGCTGGGTTGATGGTTACTGTGCCTGTCTCTTTATGATAGTCATAGCCGTATGAGGTCTTAGTCCACATCATGGATTTTCCAGACTTTGCACGCCCTAACTTGCCAAGCTGCATGCGTTCCTTAATTTGTTCCCTCTCAAGCTGAGCAAAGACACTCAAGAGCCCTATCATAGCTTTCCCAAAAGGTGTAGAGGTGTCAAAATTCTCTTGTAGACTTAAAAATTCAATCCCATTCTTGATGAATACATCCTCAATCAAAAATAGTGTATCTTTCTGACTACGGCTGAGACGGTCTAGCTTATAGACTAGGACAGTATCAAATTTTTTCTTGTTAGCGTCTTTGATAAGTTTTTCTAGTGCTGGCCTGTCAGTATTGGATCCTGAAAATCCTCCATCAGTATAGACCTTGTAGACAGTCCAGTCCTTAATTTTACAGTAAGCCTCTAGCTTATCTATCTGCTCATCTATAGAGTACCCCTCCTCAGCCTGATTGGTAGTAGATACTCTGACATAGATAGCCACTTTATTTGTTGATTTCATTGCTTTTGTACCCCCTTTTTGATAAAATAGGGTATAGAAAAGAGGGCTTTTTAATGCCTATCTTTCTATACATCATGCCTCATGCTCAGAGTCGCCAAACTTTGTGAGCGTGAGGTCTTTTTTTATTTAACTTTTACTTCCATCTCTCCACTTAATTTCTGAGAGACAAGTGAGTCACCATCATCCGTCTTGATGTGTAACATTGGATATAAATTAAAATCAACTCCATTGATACCAGCCCAAACATTAAAAGCCTCATGCTCTTTTGTTTTCAAGCCATCAGCAAATGCTTGTAGGTCTGCTTTAGGGTAGTGCTTATACTCATTTGGAACTTTCACATATAAGATGGTGTCTTTGTTATAAAAAGTATATGTAGAAATATCAACACCTTTATCAGTCAAATCTTGCTTAAAGTATTCAATAAAACTAGCCATCTGATCTGCTGAAATCCGTGGCAGTTTATCATTAGATTTAGAGCTTGCCTCTGTGGTCTCTGTAGTGTCTTTTTTCTCCTCTTTAACCTCACTTGTTGAGGCTTGAGTAGTAACTTTAGGCGTTTCAGGTATTTCTGTCTTTGGCGCTAGTCCTAATGCTTGCAAAATAAAGCCAAGTACAGCTAGTACTAAAAATCCACCTACAAATAATTTTAATTTTTTCATTATGTTTTCTCCTTTTTTATGGTTTATAGATTTCTACAACTTCACCTATTGTACGGATGTCATCATTTTCTGTGAGTGGTATTTCCTCATAGCTATTATTGAGACTTTGTAAATACCATAACCCATTATAGTCTCTTTTAAGTTTTTTGACAAAGTTTTTACCGTTTACCTGAAAAATACCAATAGAGTTGACATCAACCTGACTGGTGACCTTGATGAATAATAGGTCATTATCATCTATAAGTGGCTCCATAGAGTCCCCAGCTACCTTAGCGATAGTGTCATAGCTATCAGGCACATCATCAGCTCTGAGCTTGACTTCCATGTGTAAATTATCCTCTTGAAATGCTCCATAACCTGCAGCTACTAACCCCTCAACATAAGCTGTGACAAAATGATCCTGTGGCTTTTCAAAAATAGATAGAGGGGTATCATTCTCTTGCTCCTCAAGTTGAGTCTGAGCATAATACAAGACTTTTTCTTGTCTATCCCTTGAAAGTTTACTATATACAGGCAAAATTTCAGCTTGTTCTAAATCAATGCCGTTAAAATAATCTAATGGCACATCAAAGAAATCAGCAAGGATTTTGACAGATGAGAGTCTAGGCTCCTCCTTGTTGTTTTCCCATTTTGAAATTCTACCCTTGTTAAAATTGATAGTGTCAGGATATTCTTTATTAAGAGTATCAGCTAACTCCTCAAGAGTTAGATTATGGCTTTTTCTAAGCTCTTTTATTTTATTTCCTATCATGATGTTGTTGCTCCTTTTCTATAGATTATAATATCATAAAAGTTGCGAAAACACAAATATTTTTAAAAAAATTAAAAAAAGTTGTTGACAACGAAAAAATAAAGGAGTATACTAAAATCATCAAAGTTGCGGAAACGCAACAAAAAAGAAAGGAGATATCTATGGCAGGTGCACTGGTAGTAGATAAACCATACCACAATTTAAAAGGTATCATTGTTTCAAAAGGAATGAAACAGAAAGATATTGCTGAAAAATTGGGTATAGATAAATCAACATTGAGCACTAAGCTCAACCGATACCGTGGCAGAGATTTTACATTCTCAGAAGCAAGCAAGTTAGCAGAGCTACTAGGTGTCAAGATGGAAGATTTCTAGTAGTATTTTTTTACGCCAAAAGTTGCGAAAACAACAACAAGGAGTGACAAAATGAAAACAGCGACTGTAAAAATGTTTAAAGAGCGCCCAAGTGGTATGTTAGGAGATTTTATAGTAGAACTAACAATCCCAAGCCGTCGTAGATATGGCGCAGTAATTAGAGAATACATTGAGCGTTTTAATGCTAGAAATTCTTCAAAAATCTATTTTTACGAGGTGCTGAAATTAGAGGGTTCCAAAACTAGAAAGGGGCAAATATGAATGAACTTATTGAGGTCACACTTAATGACAATCATGAGCCAGTGATTTCAGGTAGACAACTACATGAGGCTTTAGAAGTCAAAACACCTTACTCAATGTGGTTTGACAGGATGGTTGAGTATGGTTTCACTGAAAATCAAGATTTTTTGCTTAACAATTTTGTGAAGCAAACAGGGCGAGGAGGTCACAACAGAGTAGACCACATCATCAAGCTAGACATGGCCAAAGAAATTGCTATGATCCAGCGAACGGAACGAGGCAAACAAGTCAGACAATACTTTATACAAGTAGAAAAAGACTTTAATAGCCCTGAAAAAATCATGGCAAGAGCTCTACTTATGGCTGACAAAAAAGTCCATCAGCTAGAGGCTAAGATAGAGGCTGACCGTCCTAAGGTACTATTTGCTGAGGCAGTCAGTGCTAGTCACTCATCTATCCTAGTTGGAGAGCTTGCTAAGTTGCTCAAACAGAATGGGGTAGACATGGGAGCTAATCGCTTATTTAATTGGCTCAGAGCTCATGGTTATCTCATCAAACGCAACGGGCGTGACTGGAACATGCCAACACAAAAGAGCGTAGAAATGGGACTCATCAGAGTTAAAGAAACCAGTATCACACACGCTGACGGCCACATCACAGTTAGTAAGACACCACTTGTAACTGGCAAAGGTCAACAGTACTTTATTAACAAATTTCTAAATCAGGAACGTTTGACAAGCTAAAGAAAAAGCCCTCAAAAGACGGCCAATCCATTTGAGAGCTAGAAAAATACTTATAAGGTAATTATATCATGAAATCACAAAAAAAGGAATGGAGACCACGGATCATAAACATTATGGCAGATGGTTCTCAGGTTGATAATCTATCAGGGTACATTATCCCTGCAGGTCATTCATACTATGACATTATCGGTAAACACTTAAAGAAAGGAGCTTAAATATGAGGTATGCAGTACATCATAAGAAACACCCACGAAAATTACACATCTATCAATAATGCTTTTACTCAAGATAAGCAACTAAAACCAGCCACGATAGGGATATTAGCAGTAATCTTAACCAACAAGGCTGACTGGGTAGTCTATCCTGAGGAAATTGCAAAGCGTTTGGGAATTAGTAGGCGTACTGTAGATGAACATTTTAAGCTCTTAGAAAAAACTGGTTACCTCAGGACTTACCGATTAGGTCACGGTAGAGGCAAGGGGGTCACGGTTCATAGATTTTTTTCAGATGTGCCAATCTCAGATACCTACTTTGAATATTTGAAAGAAAACTTAGAGAGGGAGTTATCCACAGATAAGGGTATAAATTAAAAATACAGTTGGAAAATATTGCCATGTGTAAAATTGCCATGTGTAAAATTGCCATGTGTAAAATTGCCCTCTAATAAATACTAACTATATAACAAGTACTAACTTAATAATAAGTACTAAAAAAATAACAAACTAATACTACTAATAAATAAAAGAAAGAGAGTAAAAATCATGACTGATAAAGAACTCATTAAACGACAACAGGAAAAAATTGAACGTATCGAACAGCTACAAAAAGAACTACATAAATTATCCATGTTTGGATTGCTTACTGTGAATGTCTTAGGACTAGATGATGGAATAGAAACACCACTAAAGGCTATCCATGATGTTTCACACACTATCAAGGATGTATTAGATGGAATGAGCCCTCAAGAGGCTATTGAGAAGAACATGGCAGAGGATGATGAGGAGTAAGAAAAATGTGGAATAAATTTAAAGAATTTTTAGGACTAGATGAAATCTTGGCAGATGAGCCAATCCAGGAACTAAAGCAAGAAAATAACAACCTAGTCAGTGTAAGAACTCTACAAATTGAACTTAGAAAATGTAAAGAGGAAATCAGACAGAAAAACGACTTACTAAATGAGCTTTCTACTGAAAATATTAGACTTGCTCAAGGTCTTAAAAATAGCTCTGAAATCATCTACGATCAGGAAAAACTAATCAATGTCTTTCAGGATATTTATAACAATGGAGGCAAATGATGGACAGAGGACTTTTTGGGACTTTTGACTATGATAGAGACTACTTACAACCTCAAGAGCCTCAGGATGAGCTTGACCCTGCTAATTATGTATTCAGCGCTGGTCAGTGGTTTTATGTAGGAGATTGTTAGCCTATGGATAGAGAGCACTATGATGGCAATGCCTATTGGAGAGAAAGACACCTTAGAACTTGCTATGAGTTAGGCGCTATTATTGATGAGCAGCAAGATAAAATAGTAGCCCTTGTAAAGAAAAATAGACGCTTAGAGCGTGAGAACTGGAATTTAAAACATAACAGAGGTAAAAGAAGATGACAAACGAAATCACACAAACAAAAGGAAACTATTTGACAGACCTACAAAAGTTGGACGGGGCAACCCTCAGAGACTTTGTAGACCCAAAACATCAGGCAAGCACTCAAGAGCTACAGATGTTGATGGCTATTGTTAAAAATCGCAATCTCAACCCCTTTACTAGAGAGGTCTACTTTATCAAGTATGGAAACAATCCAGCTCAAATCGTGGTCAGTAAAGACGCTTTTTTAAAAAGAGCTGAGCAAAATCCAAACTATGACGGTTTCAAGAGTGGAATTGTCTACGAGGATGAAAAAGGTGAGTTAAAAAATAAAGAGGGTATTATCTTACCAAGAGGTGGCAAGCTCATTGGAGGATGGTGTGAGGTTTACCGAAAAGATAGAACACGCCCAGTCTATCGTGAGGTAGAGCTATCAGCATATAACACTGAAAAAAACTGGTGGCAAAAAGCTCCAGGCCAAATGATCGAAAAAGTCGCAATCGTAGCAGCAATCCGTGACACATTCTCTGAGGATGTAGGAGGGCTCTACTCATCAGATGAGATGGAACAAGCCCAACCTATTGATGTGACACCTCAAGAGAGCCGTGAGGATGTAGTAGCACGCAAGATGGCTCAGATTGAGCAATTCAACAGAGAGCAAGAGGCAAACCATGTAGTGCCTGAGATGGAGACTGAGGCACCTCATGAACCAATCCAAGGCGATCTACTAGATGACAATGAGCTTGAATTTTAGAACAAAGGAGGAGCAACATGCAAGAATTACAAGTAAAGATCACACAGGCACAGGTTGAAATCATTGACCGTGAGAAATTTGAGCAGAATATCAATGAGGTAGTGACTAAATATCAAAATTACACGGTCACAGCCTCTACTATCAAGGATGACAAGCAAGTCCTAGCTAATCTACGCAAATTAGACAAGCAAGTCTCTGATGAACGTATCAGGAATAAAAAACTACTATCTGAGCCTGCTGATGAGTTTGATAAGTATATCAAGCAAGCCATTCAACCACTAAAAGACATCATTGAGAAAATTGATGTAGATGTCAAAGAATTTGAAAATCATCAAAAAATGGTCAGACTAGACACAGTTAAGGCTTACATCTCAAACAAGTCAGCTGAGTACATGCTAGACCCCAGAGTCTTTGATGAAAAGGCTACAGAGTACATCAAGGCAAGTGATTTCATGGCTGATGGCATGACACTCAAAAAAGCAACCATGAAAAGCCTTGATGACATGGTTACGTTTGAATTTCAGAAACAGCAAGAGCTTGAGAAATCTAAATCAGCTATCTCAGGCCTCTGTGCTGAGTATGGGATGACTGACTCTCCTTATATCCGCATGTTAAGAGACTTGACCCTTGCTGAGGTCTTTGAACAAATCAAGGCTGATTATGCTTTCCAAAAAGAAAAACAAGAGCTTGAACGTGCAAGACAAGAACTTGAGCAAGCTAGTCAGCTAAAATCAACAGATACCCCAAAATTTGACCCAGAGACAGGCGAAATCTTGGACGGTGGGGAATTATCCCAAAATGAGCCAAACGCTCTCAGAGAGGCTGAGAATAACTCAAAACGATATACCCAAAAAATGACTTTAGAGGTGTATTTTGTAGATACGGCTGATAAAGACCATTTTAAATCTACGCTAGAACAAGCAGGATTTGTAGTCAAGCATAATTACAAAGTGAGTGGGTATCAACGTATTGAGCCTTTGACTCAGGATGAACTCAATGAGCAGAATGGGTGGTAAAAATGGAAATTAGAAAAGTAACTAACAGCATTGCCATCTACTCAGATGGCAAGAGGCTACAAGTCATCCATAACTTAGGAGATGAGTTTATCTTAGATTTTGAAATTAAAAATTACAAAACTATCAATATTGATGACCTGAGCCCCCGCATTGTGAGTGAGATTACTCCAATTTTTAAAGTGAGCGGGTACTGCTCACGACGTGGAGAAGATACCCAACGCTTAAAATGGGCTATCCGTCAATTTGAGGACTTTGATGAGTATCTTAAAGATAACGAGGATGATTTGCTTATATGGTGGAGAAATCCAGGGAGGAAAGTAAATGATAAATAATGTCACACTGGTTGGGAGGCTTGTAGCGCCTCCTGAGTTAAAGAAAACGCCTAATAATGTATCTAGCTTACAGGGCACGCTTGCAGTCAATCGCAATTTCAAAAACGAAAATGGAGACCGTGAGGCTGATTTTATCAATTTTCAAGCTTGGAGAGGAACAGCTGACATCATTGCTCAGTATTGTAGCAAAGGCTCACTTATTGGGATTATTGGACGCATACAGGTTAGGTCTTACGAGAAAGACGGTCAGCGTCGATATGTGACCGAGGTAGTCGCTGAGAGCATCGCTCTGCTAGAGAGTCGCAATAGTCAGCCCGGACAAGGGCAAGGCAACAGTTTCCAAAATGGAAATAGCTCACCTTTTGCCGATCCTAACCCATTTGACCTACCAGATGACGGTTTACCGTTTTAGGAGGTATCGATGTCAGATATTAAAATACTTGACGCTTGCTGTGGAAGTCGTATGTTTTGGTTTGATAAAAACGAGAGGCATACAACTTTCATGGATATTAGGCAAGAAACATTTGAGATACATGACAAAAAGGTCAACGTAGACCCTGATGTTATTGGTGATTTTCGTGACATGCCATTTGAAAATAATACTTTTAATTTGGTTGTTTTTGACCCACCTCATTTAAAATGGGCAGGTAAAAACTCAATCATGAAAGCTCAGTATGGTCAGCTGGATAAAGTTACCTGGTCGGAAGATTTGGCCAAAGGTTTTGAAGAATGTATGAGAGTTCTAAAAGTTGGAGGTACACTAGTTTTTAAATGGTCTGATTGTCAGATAAATGTGAAGAAATTGCTAGAGGTGATACCGTTCAAGCCCTTATTTGGCCAGCGAAGAGGCACTACACACTGGCTAACGTTTGTAAAGTTTGAGGAGGAACAGAATGGAGTGGACGGATTGGGCAGAATGGGAACCTGAAACCAAAACGGACATCAAAACCAAGATTGAAAATGATGGATACACTTTTCCACACTATGACAAGAAAAACAATGGCGTTAAGTACGTCATTTCTACAATGGACATCAAACGAGACTGTCTAAGGCTTGGGGTACCATTTGAAGATG
>CALIQN010000117.1 GCA_938044045.1 uncultured Peptococcaceae bacterium | reverse complement strand
TTATCAGGATTATTGGTTAAAAGTCTCAAACTCTTAATCCCTAAATCACGCAAAATTTGAGCACCAATATAATATTCTCTCATATCTCCAGAAAACCCTAGTGCCAAATTAGCCTCTAAAGTATCCATCCCTTCCTCTTGTAATTCATAGGCACGAAATTTATTAATCAGCCCTATCCCTCTGCCCTCTTGACGCATATAGAGCAAGACACCTCTGCCTTCTTCCTCAATCTGTCTCATCGCTTGAGCAAATTGATCCCCACAATCACAACGTAGGGAACCAAAGGTATCACCTGTCAAGCATTCTGAATGCACTCGACAAAGAACATTTTCCCCATCAGTCAAATCCCCTTTTACAAGGGCAACATGATGTTCTCCATTTAATTTATTAATGTAACCATAGGCAATAAAATCACCATACTTTGTTGGCATCTTGACCTTAGTCACTCTTTCGACTAGATGGTCATGACATTTTCTAAAGGTTTTTAAATCCTCAATGGTAATAATCTTTAACTGAAACTGTTCGGCTAAAACTTTTAGTTCCTCGGTACGCATCATCATGCCATCGTCTCGCATAATTTCACAACACAGTCCACAGGGTTTCAGTCCTGCTAAGCGACATAAATCAACAGTAGCTTCTGTATGCCCCTCACGCTCTAAAACACCATTCTTTTTGGCAAGCAAGGGAAACATATGCCCAGGACGGCGAAAATCTTCAGCCTTTGCCTCATCATCCACACAGGCCAAAGCTGTGATAGAACGTTCTTTTGCAGATATCCCTGTTGTGGTTGAAATATGATCAATAGACACTGTAAATGCTGTCTCATGATTATCTGTATTATGGGTGACCATCTGAGGAATTCTTAACTTTTCTACATAGTCTTCAGCCATTGGCATGCAAATGAGACCCTTAGCATGCGTTGCCATGAAGTTAATGTTTTCTAAGGTTGCAAACTCTGCAGCACAAATAAAGTCACCTTCATTTTCCCTATCTGGGCTATCAACAACTAAAATAATTTTTCCTTGGCGTAAATCTTCTAAGGCTTCTTCTATAGTATTAAATGTGGTCATCTTATTTCCTCCTAAAATCCATATTTGGTCAAAAAATCTAAAGTAATACCCTCTTTTTGAGGTTGCTTTTCTGTGTGCAATATTCTCTTGATGTATTTTCCTAGAATATCTGTCTCAATATTAACCCCATCACCAACCTTACGATCCTGTAAAGTCGTGTTGGCTACCGTATGGGGAATTGCTGAAATCGCAAATTTATTTTTTTCTACCCAACCAACTGTAAGACTAATGCCATCTATCGTCACCGAACCTTTTTCTACAATTTCTTGTATTAGGTTCTCTCCAAGCTCAATCGTATACCAAATGGCAATATCATCTTTTTTCACTAATACAATCTTGCCAACACCATCTATATGACCTGTAACAATATGTCCACCAAAACGTCCATCAGCCGGCATGGCTCGTTCTAAATTAACTAGTTTACCTATAGTGAGTTTGCCCAAGGTAGAGCGATTTAAGGTTTCATGCATGACATCTGCACTAAACCCATTCTTCTCTAGCGCATTTACTGTTAAACAAATCCCATTAACAGCAATACTATCACCTATTTTTGTTCCTTCCAACACTTTACTGGCAGCGATATTCACCCTTGCTGAATGCCTCCCTTTGCTAATAGACTTTACAGTACCCATTTCTTCAATTAATCCCGTAAACACGGAGAGTC
>CALIQN010000116.1 GCA_938044045.1 uncultured Peptococcaceae bacterium | reverse complement strand
TTTATGAGTAAGATAGTAAAAAAATAATAATTAGCTATTTATAATATAGTGGCAATAACCATTATTTTTTTCTTTATAGAGACTGAAAATTCGATAGCTTGTTATGATTTTAATTTAACTTTTAATCAATAAAATAAGTTAAAGAAACGATAATATTTTACAAATGTTAAAAAATTAAAAAAAGAAATTTTAGGATGTAAAATTATAAAATGATTTAATAATTTTTGTTCCAGTAGATAGTTTTAGTATATTTTTTAATGTTGACGTACTATAGTATTTTTGCTATGTTTTAATGAGCCTAGACTAACATAATAAACATTAAAGTTCACATGTGCGCTTAATTCAATTATTTTTTAATAAGAGGAGAGGGTAATTTATCGTATTTGGATCTTATGCTATCAACTTCAAGTACGAATACATACAATTTAAATTAAAACGGTTTGGGAAATCTATAAACTAAAAATTGAATTAAAAGTTAAAATATTAATATGAGGAGTCTACTTACTATGAAAACAAAGTTTATTAGCGTTGCTTTGGTAGGGCTCTTGCTTGCAACTTCACCTTCAAGTGCGTTTGCTAAGGCAGATGTCAGTACGCTCAGCTCTGAAAATGATCAACCAGAGAATACTAATATTTTTACAGAGGATAAGGCACAGAAACTAAGTCCCCTTTTAGAAAAGTTTAAGGAAGATTTAAAGGAAACACCTGTAAAAAAAGAAAAAGTAGTTTATATTTTGGAATACACTTCTAATGCTCCAAGGGTTAAAGAAAATGTTTTACAGGAGATCAAGAAACTGCCAAATACGAAAGTCCTGTATGAATATAAGGTGCTTTTTCAAGGGGTGTCTATAGAAACCTTTCCAGAAAATTTAGATGCAATCAAGGCAATTTCCGGTGTTAAAACAATTGAAAGAAGTCAAAAAATTGAGCCTCTAATGGAAAATGTTCGTAAGATGATTAAAGTCAATGAGGCTTCAGACTATCTCAAGAAAATTAAGGCAGATAGTCCAGAGATTGCTAGCAATTATGATGGTCGTGGGATGTTGATTGCCAACATTGATACAGGTATGGATTATCGTCATAAAGCGATGAGAATAGATGACGATGCTAAGCCTATGATGAAAATAAAAAATGATAGAAATGATCCATTTTGGGTTAGTGATAAAATTCCTCATGCCTTCAATTACTTGAATGGCAGTAAGGATACAGTTGAAAAATATGATGACCTTTCTCCTTATTATGATCCTCATGGACAGCATATAGGAGGGATTTTGGCTGCAAATGATACCAAAGAAGATATTGAAGCTGGGAATGGGATGAGAGGGGTTGCACCAAATGCACAGGTGCTCGCCTATAAAATGTATTCTTATTCCTCAGATGCTTTTGCTGGTGATGAAACTTTATTTCATGCCTTTGAGGATTCTATTTTACAAGGTGCAGATGTTGCTTCAATTTCATCAGGGTTTACAGGGACTGGTCTTGTAGGTGAAAAATATTGGTATGCGATTCGAGCAATGCGCAATCATGGCATACCGGTTTTTGTTGCGACTGGGAACTATGCTACGGCAGCTTCTAATTCTTCTTGGGATAGATATGCCAATAATGCTTTAGGTATGGTAGACACGGGTAATGTTACTAGAACAGCAGCCCATGAAGATGCTATTGCAGTTGGTTCTTCAAGAAATACAACCATCAATTTTCCAGGGGTAAAGATAGGGGATAAAAAATTTAAGTATAGTCAAATTGGTGCTTTCTTTGATAAGACAAACTTCCCCCAAAAACCTTATAAATTTATCTATCTAGGGAAATGTCAAGATGAGGACATCGTAGGCAAAGACTTAAAAGATAGAATTGTTGTCATGGACAGAATTTTTTCAACGGATATGAAATACGCCTTTAAAAAAGTTCAAGATAAGGGTGCTAAGGGCGTTATTGTTGTTAATACAGTTTCTTACTATAATCGTGATGACTGGGAAGTCGTACCAGCTATGGGTTATGACAGAGACGAAAGAACTTCTATGCAAGTCTTTTCCATTTCAGGGCGAGATGGTACGGAACTTTGGAAGATGATTGATCCTGATAAAGGGAAAATCACTGCTAGTGATACTTCATCCAATGCAAGTTCATCAGATTATAGGATTGATATGAAGGTTTACAATGCAGGTAAGCCAGCGATTGGGAAAGAAAACACCCTAAATATGGCATTTTTACAAGAAACCATACCATATGAAGATCAAAGCATTCCAGCGGGATCAACATCTTGGGGTCCTAGAACAGACCTCATGTTAAAGCCAGATTTATCAGCACCTGGCAAAAATGTTTATTCAACCTTAAATGTGGTCAATGGTAAACATGACTATGTCTATGCTTCTGGTACTTCTATGGCAACACCAGTTGCTGCAGCTTCTAGTGTCATTATTAGACCAACTTTGAAAAAAATGGTCAAATCGGAAGTTTTAGAAAATGCAAAAATTGACCTTGTGACCTTGACTAAGATAGTTATGCAAAACACCTCAGGACCTATGATAGACCCATCTACAGGCAGTACTGGAGAAACCTGTCTTTTTGCTTCCCCACGTCAACAGGGTGCTGGTTTAATCAATGTAGAAAGAGCCTTGAAGACTAAAACAATTGCTTCTTATCAAGTAAAAGATTCTACAGGAAAGTATAATGCTTATGGTGCTGTGTCATTGAAAGAAATTCGTGGTGGTGCAAAAGACTTCACCATAGATTTGTATAATACATCTGATAAAGATGTTACATTTACTGTATCTGCTAGTCCTGTTACAACAGATGGTGAGAAAAATATCACTAAGCTTGATGAGGAATACATCGATGAAACTTCTAAGCAAGGGAAACAGATTGTAGCAGAGTTACACCCTGTAAAAGTTGATGGTGCAGAAATTGTGTTTAATAAGACTCAAATTAAGGTACCAGCAAAAGGATCCTATAGCTTAAAGGGTACGCTTAAAACGGGAGCTGCAGCGGATAGAGATAAGTTTGTAGAAGGTTTTATTACATTTGAATCTAGTGATGTTATGACACAACCATCTTTATCTATGCCTATTATGGGCTTTGCAGGAGATTGGAATAAGGAACCTATCATAGATAAATGGGCTTGGGAAGAAGGCTCTAAATCAGGTCAAGTGGTAGGTTTTGATGAACAAGGTAAACCTAAGCGTCCAGGTACTTTGAACTTTGGTCGAGGTGGGGAACATGATGTAGACTTATTCCATCCAGCCGGTGTGATAAAAAATACGAAGGATGGTAATCCTAAATTTGAACAAGATCCAGAGCTTTTTGCCTTAAATACAGCTATGGCAATAGGGGGTTCAAGTGAAGAACCTTCTAAGAGTGAGAGTGGCTTGATTGCAGGAAATGATGATTATGAAATCAATAATGCTGGACTAACCCCAGATCCTTTAGTCTTAAGATCAGCTTCAGATTCAAAAATTTTTATTACCGATGAAAAGGGTAAAAACTTGAGGACGATGGCTGTCCAACACTTTGTAAGAGGGATTTTAAATTCTCGTAGAAATACTGCGAAAGGTTTAAAAGAATCCAATAAAAAAGTTTGGGGAGATTTGAAGTGGGATGGTACAGTCTTTAATCCTCACATCAAAACTGGTTACGGTGATGAGATTATTTCAGGTCTTGATCAATTGGCAGAAGGACAATATTACTATACCTTCCAATATCGTTTGACACCGGAGTATGATTATCAAACTTCAAAAATTCCTTTAAGAATTGATAACACAAGACCAAGTATTGAATCTTTGGATTTATCTAATCCAGACCAAATTAAGTTGACAGCAAAAGATACCTACCATAAGGCAAATGATTTAAATCAAACTTACTTTTTGCGAGATCAACAAGCGCATCCATCTGACTTCCATGAAGTTGCTAGTAAGGTGTGGTATGTAGGGGCAGGTTTTGTCGATGAAGATGGAGAAGTATTAAAAGAGTTTAAGGTTCAAAAAACAACAAAAGAAGGGGACTATGTCATCGAAGGGGCCAATGAGAATTTAGCAGGCAAAACCTTGGAAATTGTAGCCATAGATGGTGCAGGAAACTATGCACCAACCAAGAGAGTAGTTTTTGAAGCACAATTAGATTCCAATGGTGACTTGAATTATATCGTTCAAGATTATGGTCTTACTCAGAAGAAAGATCCAAATGATCCTACCACTTCAGATGAGTATGGCTTTATAGACAAGGCACAAGGGAAGTTGCCAGGTAAGAGCTTAAAAAATGTTAGCCCTAAGACACAAACTGAGCCAACGCCAACACCTAGTCCGTATGAAGAAAAAATCGTAACAGGGGATCCTAGTATTGCGGTAGATACTAACTCTGAGTATATTACAGAGCTTACCGAGAATGATATGAAAAAATATCTTCAGCCGAAAGAATTGGAAATTCCAGACTTTACAGCACCAGATGGTAAGAAAAAAGTTATGGCTTATGGGGATTATAGTGAGTTAGATAGTGAA
>CALIQN010000115.1 GCA_938044045.1 uncultured Peptococcaceae bacterium | reverse complement strand
CTGTCGCTTCTTTACGTCCCAATCTAATATTTTCAAGAATGCTTGTATTAAATAAAATCACTTCTTGAAAGACAATCGAAATTTTTTCAAATAAAGACTTTGTAGAAATCTCCTTTAAGTCTATGCCATCAATCATGATTTTACCACTATCATAGTCATACAGTCTTGACATGAGACGCAAGATACTTGTCTTGCCACAGCCACTCACACCGACTAGGGCTGTCACCTCACCTTGTTTGGCCATAAAACTCACGCCATTTAAAACCTTGTGTGCCTCATTATAGCCAAAGCCGACATTATCAAAGATAAAGTCATAATGACTGATTGCCTTATCTTCACCCTCTTGAAGTTTTAAGTCTCTGATTTCCTTGATACGTTTTACCATCGCATCAAGATAGAAAAGTTCAGCAATATTTAAAGTCATCATATCGACACCCTCTTTTATCTTAATACTTGCCAAAAGATAGCCCAAAAGATAAAGGAGATTCACCTCACCATTGAGATAAAGGGGTAAGCCGACTAAGAGTACTATGGCAATAGAAGTAATCATAATAAGATTGCCTAGTAATACAGGTAGCGCTTGTGACAATTCAGCAACCAAGTGTATTTTTTCTGTCTTTTCAATTTGCTGATACAATTTTTTCTTAAATCGCTCAGATAGACTAAAGGTCTTGATATCTTGTCCAAGCTCTATCATTTCTTGAAAAGCATCTGAGTTTTCTCTTAAAGCACTATAATGCTTTTGAAGTCCCTTCAGTTGGATTCTTTTTGATAAAAATAGCAATATAAAATTGGCAAAAATAGGTATAATGACTGCTAAACCCAACTTGACATTACCTAGTAAAAGAAGAAACGCGATAACTGGAAAGAAAATACAAAAACCTATTGCCTTTCCCATAGCATGGCTCATCGCATGTTCTATGGCTGCCACATCATTCATGATGGTTTGTGCCAAATCTGCTGTATCATTTTTTGAAAAATAGGATAAAGGTGCTTTTCGCAAACACTCAGCAATATCAATCCTCAAATTGGCACTTTCTTTATACGTCGCATTGTAGAGGGCATCATATTCAATCAGTAAGCTAAGATACATCACCACCAAGACAATGATGGCACTCAAAATATAGAGCAGATCGCCTCTGTCATTATTTAGGAGCAATCTCTCCAAAAAAAGCATAAGCAACATCACTGGTAACATGCCAGCAAAATAAACGCCTAAGCTTGCTAGACTTGATTTGATAAGATCCTTTGCACCCTGATCAGTTAGGGCAAATTTAGCTTTAATTAAGGCTATCATAACCAACCCTCCATTCATTGGCTTGTCCATAGAGCGTTTGGAAGTAACGGTATTTGCTATCTTTTTGCATCAATTCTTCGTCTTTACCACGTTCAATTATCTTGCCATCTTCAATAACCAAGATTTCATCTACATAACGAATGCTACTCAATCTATGGGCTATCATAATAACCGTTCTATCCTTCATTAAACTTGCAAAGGCAAGTTGTAATTCATGTTCATTGTCTGGGTCTACAGAGGCACTCGCCTCATCAAGCACCACAATATTGGCATCCTTTAAAATCGCCCTAGCAATGGCTAGACGCTGTTTTTCACCAACAGAAAGATAGACCCCTTTAGAGCCAATAATCGTTTCTTCCCTAGTCTCAAACTTATCCAAGATGCTACCACAACCTGCTACATGTAGTGCCTCAAGAACTTCTTCCCTTGTAGCATCTTCTTTTGCTAATTTCACATTTTCAAAAATACTCATCTTAAATAACTTTACATTTTGAAAAACAAAAGCAATATTTTTAATAAGCGCCTGTTCATTATAAGCCTCTAACGGCTTCCCACCAATTTTAATACTACCACCATCAATCTTATAAAAGCCTGAGATGAGTTTGGCAATAGTGGACTTCCCACTACCAGAAGAACCTATAAGGGCATAGGTCTTTTTTTCTTTTAAGGTAAAACTTAAGTCTTGTAACACTGGTGTTTCTTCATAGCCAAAGGTAACATGATCAAAGACAATATCAAAATTATCAAATCTTTCTTCTTGGCCAAAGACAAGATGATCCTTATGCATCTCATCATAAAGAGCCTCTAACTTATCCACTGCCATCTTCCCCTGAAAGGCATACATTGAAAGGTACATAATTTTCATAATCGCCGTAAAGAGTACCCCTGTTAAGAAAAATAACATAATAAGTTCCACAGCTAAAACTTCTGGTTGATTGCCTAAATCAATAAATAAAACCATAAGTGGTACTAAGAAGGCAATCAAACCCAAAAATAACCATTGGTAGATGACATAAGGTCTCTTGCAACTTTGAGAATATTTATGGGCATGTTCTGCATAATCAGTAATAGCTTTGTGCATAGCCTTTAAGGAAATCACATCTGCTCCAAAAATCTTAATGACTTGAATCCCTCGAACGTACTCTACTGTTTCACTGCTTAAATTC
The DNA here is from genome assembly GCA_938044045.1 of uncultured Peptococcaceae bacterium. Classification (GTDB taxonomy): domain Bacteria; phylum Bacillota; class Peptococcia; order Peptococcales; family Peptococcaceae; genus CALIQN01. Next base: position 17,310 of record CALIQN010000115.1, on the reverse strand, counting down.
TCTAAGGCATTTTGATAGACCTGCATAAAAGTCTTTTCACCCATCATAAACTTTAGTGAAAACCCTGAAAATATAAGTAATAACACCAAAATTAAGCCTACATGCCAACTGACAACAAAACCTAAAATAAGTGCCAAGATTGGTGTTAAAATTGCATTGGCATTATCTGGAATGAGATGAGCGACAATCATGTGCGTTTGCGCAGCATTATCATCAATAATTTTTCTCACCTTGCCTGAGGGATACTTATCATAAAAACGAAAGCTCGCTTCACTTAAACCATCTATCCCTTTTTTTCTTAGATTCGTTTCCAATCTAAAGCCCAATACATGACTAATCGCCACCCCCACAATGTACAAAACCGCACCAACTGCTAGCAAGGTTGCAATTGTTATAGCATAAATTGTTGACTGTGTGTGATTGGCTTCTACTACCAACTCAATCAGAAATTGATACAAGGCGTAATATGCCCCCACAATAAAAAACACAGATACACAACTAAAAAATATTACTAAGTATGCCAAATAACGCTCTTTAGGCACATAACTCAGTAACTTTTTATAAACATCCATTTCCTGCCCCTCCTACATTAATTCGCTTATACAGTTATCTTAAGCTTATTAAAATTGTAACAACAATAGAAGCATGATACAATATATTAGCATTATTATTGTCTAATTATGCTAAATGTCTAATCATGATAGAAAGGTTAAGAATATGCCTAATTTTGATGAACTTGTCAAACAAAAACAATGCCACCCTTGCCATACTTGTGCCAAATACCATGCTTTAGGCAAAACCTATCAAACAAATACATCGCTTTATTCTGGTATTTATTGGTATTATGAGGCTGAGGAATTCCTTATTGATATTCATGATTTAGAAATTAAAAAAGACCAAAAGATTACTTTTAGTGGAGAAGAACTTCGGCCTTATTTCTTCATCACCTCCACTTACTTTATTGCCGGCAAAAGAATCCCTCTATCTTCAAATGAAAAAAAACCTCGTCTAGCAACCAAAAAAAGTAAAATCTTAATCACTGACACCTTTACTCATCCGCTAGACTATACCTTGCAAAAAGATAGCCATATCCTTTCTGTTGGTATTAACTTTAAAGAAACAATGATTGAAAGAGTGCTTACAAAAAAACTCGCTATCCCTAAGGAAGAAGTTAAAACTATCTTTCTCTCCACAAAAGAAACCATTAGTGAGGCCATTGGACATCTTGCCAATGAGATTGTACATTGCCAGATGGAAAATAATGCTGCTGAATTATTTTTTGAAGCAAAGGCTAACGAATGGTTTAGTTTAACCCTTGATGCCTATCTCAAAAATCAAAAAAATTTGCCTAAAATTGCCGATATAACAGCGATTGAACAAGTTTCTAGCTATATCGATGAACACTATAATCAAGCGATTGTACAAAAAGATTTGGAAAAAATCGCTATGATGAGTGGTACAAAACTAAAAAACACTTTTAAAGCCCACTATCATATGACGATTACAGAGTATCTCCAAAGGAAACGTATCAATATTGCCGAACATCTTATTGTGACAACCAATTTAGATATTCAAACCATTGCTAAAAAAGTCGGTTATCAATCGCCTAGTAGATTTTCCACCCTCTTTAAACGGTATCGTGGAATTTCACCTAAAAATATTAAATTATTTCGTCATCCTTTTTCGTGACTTACCAATAAAAAAACTGTGTGCTACACTAGCACACAGTTTTTTTATTTTATAAAGCCTATCCTTGTTGCATTATTTCAACTTAGCCTATACTGTTCTTAATCAAATCCATTCTGAACTATCAAATTCACTAGTATACCACTTATAATACTCAAAACTTCCACTATTATCTTCTCGATTTCGGAAACAAACCTAACTAATAGGATAACAATCCTAAGCCTTATTATTTTTATAAAAATTTTTACCTTTTCTCCAAATTAACTATACTAATACTCTTTACTATAGGATTTTGATACTTTGGTCAAAGGTTTCATTTCTACTGAATTTGAATTTTCTAACACTATAGGGGTTAAAATATTTTCTGATACATCATAAACACGCACATTATCTATGCTTGAATGCTTATATGTCATACCATAGACATACTTTGGTACCTTATCTTCTGTAATCGTTAAGGTCTGATTTAAATTATCAAATTGCCCCACACCATAATAAATCACTAGCATCTTTCCCTTACCTTGATAGTTTTCATAACTTTCTACATGGATAATTTTGTAGCGATTATTTTTCATCGGATGGATAAAATTCACCTTTATTTCCCCTTTATTAGGATTTGAACTTACCCATGTCCCTACAAGGCGATCATGAGTAACGACTCTAGGAGCATATTTCTCTACTAATAAATTGGTATTTTGAGGAAGCGGTGTGACTCCATCTTGATAAGACGCTTCTTTACCTAAAGAAATAATTCTTCTTTTACTATCCCACTGTATCGGAATATTGAATGCTTCAGAAAATTCTCGAATTGGCAAATACAGTCTATTCTCATCTTGTTTCAAAGGGGTATTCAAAGGTAGACTTTCGCCATTTTTGATAAAAGTCTTTTGATTTAAAGTAAAAATGAGTGTCGTTTCACCTTTTTTAATTGTCACTTGATTTTTGCGATTATGCCATATGACCTCTGCATGTATTGCTTCAGCAGCAGCTCGTAGGGGGAGATAGGTTCTCCCATCAATAATCTTAGGCTCACCATCTGAAGCCATAAGAGTGCCATTAACATTAATAGTTAATGGCAAAACGATCTCATGACTCTGAGCATGAGAAGGAAAAACTAAAAATAATGACAATAAAATTGGCACTGAAAATAAGCTTTTCATCTATTTATCCTCTCTTATTTTTCTCTGATTTGTACTGCTGTGCCACTGATGGCTGCTAAAAACATAACCCCTCCTTCACCAAAGACTGATAAGTTATATTTTAGGCCTATGATAGCATTAGCACCCATTTTACTTGCACGTTCAATGAGCTCTTCTTCTGCTTTTGCTCGTGCTTCTGTAAGCTCATTTTCATAAGTCCCACTTCTTCCACCAAAAGCATTGGTAAAACTCGCTAAAAAATCCTTACCAAAATGTGTCCCAAAGATTGTTTCACCATGCACCGGACCTAAAATTCTGTCAATAACATAAAGATTTTCTGGTAGTGTATCTGTTGTTGTCAATAACATCGAGTTATCTCCTGCAAATTTATTATTTATGCCTTAGTCTATCATAGAGCATACCGTACCACAATACAGCTTTATCTAGCCAACGTAAAGATCGCTATGCTATACTGGACTAAGTTCAGAAAGGGAGTGAGGGGTTTGAATTCTATCAATATTTTAAATTCAGCTATTACTGCACTTATCATGTCTTTTGTCATGTCACTTACGATGTGCTTGATTAATATTGGCTTTCATCATCCGTATTTTGCACTCATTTGGTTGAGAGGTTGGTTTATTGCTTTTTTCATCGCCTTTCCTTTGTCCTATTTTTTACCCCCTCAAATTAGCAAATTGACTAAGAAAGTTCTGAAAAAATAAGCTTCTAAGGAGGTCTTTTATGAAAAAACTATTTTATATCGTATTATTTTTCTTACTTGCGCTCTTCCTTCTCTATAATTTTCTTCTCCCTGTTCCAACACCAGACTCTCAACGCAACCAAACCATCAATGGTGTTAGGCTAGATGCTAAGATTGGTTCAGATACCAGAAAGCCCATTATTAAAACTCTTGCCTTGAAAGACTATAAAAATCGCAACGAAAAAGCCAAAAAAAAGATAGAAGATTTTGTTGACGGTCGAGTTGAGGGCGACATCCCTTGTCTCCATCTCCTAGAAGATAATCACCTCTATTTTTTCTTTACCAATCGTAGTAAGGCGGTAACGTTTCCTACTGACTCACCACCTAAAATAGAAATTTATCCTGCCATCACTTATATGGATGAAGATAAAAGTCAAATTATTATCAAGGATAGCCTAAAACAAAATAAAGATGGACAATATTACTTTCCTATGCAACGCTACAAAGTACAATATGAGCGCTATTTTATAGATTATCATTTGATAAAAGTCTACTACACGATTGATGGTGATGAGTATATTAGCCTTATGGGTATCTATATGGACAACTACCCTGCTGGTAAAACACCTTTTGATGAAAATGAAACCTTAGATCCCCCGCTTCCAGCACAAATCCCTACTACCTAAAGATATACTAAAAAGCTTGTTGAAACTTTTTTAGTTTCAACAAGCTTTTCTTATTTTCTTTTGTACACATAGATGCCCAAGCGATTATTACAGTAATAAAAAAAAGGTAAAAATACGCGAAACCACCCTATATCTAACTTACGCATTTCTGTGGTGAAATTAATCAGCCCAATCTGCTTTAGCTGAGGTACTAACTTGGTCAACTCACTACCATCTGTCACACCAAAATAAAACTCTGTATTCATGTACTTTAAGGTATCGTGTCTTTTACCCCTATTGACTAAAAGCTTATGTGAAAGGTCAAACTGTGCTTCAAATTGATCAAAGGCAGTTACTAGATTTTCTAAAAACGTTTTCACTTCCTCTTCTTTGAAGTACATCAGTACCCCTTCTGCAATAATGAGTAGTGGTCTTTCATCTTTTGCTATCTGCTCTGTCCACGCTTTGTCCAAGGCAGAGCCGGCAATATCAAAGACACGCTCATGAGGAGCAAAAAAAAGTTGACGTTTTTCCATGACTTCCGGAAAGTCCAAGTTGTACCAGTGAATTTGTCCATTATCAACACGTTCAAATCTTGAATCCAAGCCACAACCTATAGAAATGATTTTGGCCTTAGGATGTTTTGTGATAAAATTTTTCACTTCCCTATCCATCACACGTATCCTTGCTAAAGTCCCATAGTAAGAACCTTTGGCCATTTCAAATTTAGAGAAGTCATAATCAATTTGCTGAATAATTTCTCTAGACTTATTATCGCCTAAATATGGTTTTGGACTTTCAGCATCCTTAGCACGAATGTATAAGGTAATCAGTAAGGTCTCCATCACACCATCTAACTTAATTTTCATCATAACACTTCCTTTTTATTTATAAAGAAAGTATAGCAAAGCATTTATGCTATTGCTATACTTTCTTTATTTTTTTATTTAACATAGGCTTACTTTGAAAGAAAAAAAAAGGAGTGCCTTAGGCACTCCTTAATATTTTTCACCAATATTTTTTTTGGCTTGAGCGAGCATGAGTTTAATACGGTTAAACTGATTGACTTCAGAAGCAGAAGCATCACAATCAATCGGCACAATATTGGCCTTAGGATAAGTCTCACGAATCGCCTTAATGACACCTTTCCCTGTAATATGGTTAGGCAAGCAACCAAAAGGTTGTACACAGACGATATTTTGACAATCCTCTTCGATTAATTCTACCATCTCACCGGTTAAGAGCCAGCCTTCTCCGTATTGATTGCCTAGACTCACATAGGTTTTGGCATAAGCCATAATATCTTCTATCTTCTTTGGTAGGTGATACCTTGAATTGGCGAGCGCCTTTCTCACTACCTTGCGATAACGCTCGATATACTGTATCCCTAAGTTACACATGAATTTTGCCTTGTAGCCTTTGGATAATTCTTGATACCTTATCTCAGCATTCTTGAACGAATACATGATAAAGTCCATAAGATCAGGGATAACAACCTCTGCACCTTCAGCCTCAAGTTTATCTGCCAAATAATTATTGGCAGCAGGCAAGTATTTCACGAGGATTTCACCAACAATACCAACCCTAGGCTTTTTGATGTCACTTATCTCAATGGCCTCAAAAGCCTTTACAATCGCATTAATATTTCCTTTAAAATGATTCATACTAAAGTCTTTGGAGTGTTTGACCTTATCCATCCAATAGGCTTTAACTTGATTGGTTTCACCAGGTGTTACCTCATAAGGTCGGGTTGCCTGTGACAAGCGCATAATCAAATCTCCATAAAGCATACCGATAATGAGCTTATAAAGCAAAGGAATGAGTTGCTTAGTGCCTAAGTTAAAGCCATCATGGCTTTCTATCCCTTGGAAAGAAAGGGCAATAACTGGTATATGACCATAACCCGCCTCTTTCAAAGCCTTTCTTATAAAGCCAACATAGTTTGAAGCTCTACACGCACCACCAGTTTGAGAAATCACAAGGGTCAAATTATCAGTATCGTACTTCCCACTTTTAATCGCATCAATAAATTGCCCTACGACAAAAATAGACGGATAGCACAAATCATTATTAACGTATTTTAACCCTTCATTGACAACCTTAGTGTCCACTTGTTGTAAAACTTCAAACTTATAACCTAACGTTTGCACAATAGGCTCTAAAATCTCAAAATGAATTGGGGACATCTGCGGGATAAGAATGGTATGTGTTTTTCTCATCTCTTTGGTAAATTCAACAGGTGTCTCATCGACTAAATCGACATGACCACAGCTTTCACGTTTATCTACCACTTCAAGTAGAGAGCGAATTCTGATTTTAATCGCCCCAAGGTTATTCACCTCATCTATCTTCAGTGCCGTATAAATCTTTCCATAACCATGTAAAATGTCATTGACTTGATCAGTGGTAACAGCATCAATCCCACAACCAAAAGAATTTAACTGAATCATTTCCAGATTATCTCTTTGGCCTACAATTTGAGCGGCACGATAAAGTCTAGAATGATAAGTCCACTGGTCTAAAACACGCAGTCTATTTTGCATATCTTCTAGATGCGCAATACTATCCTCTGAAATAACAGCCAGTCCCAAAGAAGTGATTAATTCAGGTATCCCATGATTGATTTCAGGATCAATATGATAAGGGCGTCCTGCAAGCACAATCCCTTTAATACCTTGTTCCTCTATTTCTTTAAGAGTGCGTTCCCCTTCACTTCTTAAATCACTTCGATATCTATCCGCTTCTTCATAAGCCGCACCAACAGCATATTGAAGCTCAGTGAGCGGAATACTTGGGAAAACTTCAGATAGTCGCTTGACGAGTTTTTTACGATCATCAAAAGAAATAAATGGATTCATAAACTGAACGTCATGTTCACGTAAATTTTCCAAATTATTTTTAATGACTTCAGAATAGCCTGCTACAACAGGACAGTTTAAGGTATTATCTGCCTTGTCATACTGCTTTTCTTCATAAAAAACTGAAGGATAGAAAATAAATTTAACACCCTTAGCGATCAAGTTTTCAATATGACCATGGGTTATCTTCGCTGGATAACAAGCGGTTTCTGAAGGAATAGACTCAATCCCTTTTTCATAAATCTCACGTGAAGATTGATCTGATAAAACCACTTCATAACCAAGACTAGTAAAAAACGTATGCCAAAACGGATAGTTTTCATACATATTGAGCACTCGAGGTAAGCCGACCTGACCTCTTTGGGCTTGGTCAGATGAAAGGGACTCATAGTCAAAGACACGTTGTAACTTGTACGCATACAAATTTGGTATTTTTGTCTTTGATTTAGTGATACCTGCACCTTTTTCACACCGATTGCCTGTAATATAGCGTTTCCCATTAGGAAAGATATTGACATTTAAGGCACAATTATTGGTACATTGATGGCAATGGGTTTGCACAGTTTTATAATGAAAGTCTTCTAGCTCTTCCAAAGGAAGAATAGTAGAAATTGTTTCCTTAGCCTTTTCTCTACTGATAAGTGCCATACCAAAGGCACCCATCAGTCCTGCAACACTTGGACGAGTGGCTTGAACGCCTGTCACGAGCTCAAAAGCACGAAGGACAGCATCAGAGAGAAAAGTCCCACCTTGAACAACGATATTTTGACCTAGCTTGGATGGATCTCTTACCTTGATGACCTTTTGAATCGCATTTTTAACCAAGGAATAAGCCAAACCTGCTGAAATATCCGCTAAAGATGCCCCTTCTTTTTGGGCACGCTTAACATTGGAATTCATAAAAACCGTACATCTAGAGCCCAAATCAACAGGTTCCTTAGCCTCTAAAGCGATTTGAGAAAATTCCCTAGCATCCATATTGACAGTTTTGGCAAAAGTTTCTAAAAAAGAACCACAACCAGAAGAGCAGGCTTCATTTAATAGTACCGACTCGATAATACCATCTGAAATCTTCATGCTCTTCATATCTTGGCCACCAATGTCCAAGATAAAATCTACCTTAGGGTTGAAAAATTCTGCTGCCTTAAAGTGTGCAATGGTTTCAACTTCCCCAAAGTCCAAATCAAAGGCTTCTTTTAGAAAATCTTCACCATAGCCTGTACAACCTGCCGCTCTAATAAAGGCTTTATGATGTTTCTTATAGTAAATTTCTTTAATTTTTTCCAGTACAATATCTAAAGGATTGCCCTCATTGCTTCCATAATAGGTGTAGAGGAGTTCAGCATCTTCACTGATAAGAACAACTTTTGAAGTTGTCGAACCAGAGTCAATCCCTAAATACATCGCACCTTGATAGTCTTGGAGTCTTCTTTCCTTTAGTTCCTTTGTTTTGTGCGCAAGCACAAAAGCCTCTCTTTCCTCTTCTGATGCAAAAAGAGGTGCTAAGGTTTCTGACTCTTTCTCTTCATTGTCACCTTGACTTAAGGTTTTATCATAAACTGTCTTAAATGCTACTGTCTTAAGACTTGCGCCATAAATTGCTGCCCCAAGGGCAACGAAAATTTGTCCATTATCTGGTGCAATCACTTCATCTTCTTGAAGATTGAGTGTTTCAATAAAGCGTTCTTTAAGCATTGGTAAAAAATGCAAAGGACCACCTAAAAAGGCAACCTTCCCACGAATAGGACGGCCACAAGCAAGATTGGAAATGGTCTGATTGACCACAGACTGAAAAACAGAAACAGCAATATCTGCTTTTTTAGCCCCTTGATTAATAAGTGCTTGAATATCTGTCTTTGCAAAGACCCCACAGCGTGAGGCAATGGGATAAAGCTTTGTAAAATCTTTAGAAAGCGCATTGAGCCCTAAAGCATCTGTCTGAAGTAAAGATGCCATTTGATCAATAAAAGCACCTGTCCCTCCAGCACATATGGAATTCATTCTTTGTTCAATGGCGCCCCTCATATATGTGATTTTTGAGTCCTCGCCACCTAGCTCAATGACAACATCTGTCTCGGGAATCATGCGCTCGATTGCCTCTGTTGCGGCAATAACCTCTTGTACATAGGCGATGTCCAAAGCTTTATGCACGGATAGTGCCCCTGATCCCGTCACTGCAATCGTAATTTCAGCATCTTTAAATTTTAAATAAGCTTCCTCTATAACCTGATTTATTGTTAATTTCACATTAGAAAAATGACGTTTGTACGTTTCATAAACGATACTAAAGGCTTCATCTAGGATAACTAATTTAACTGTTGTTGAGCCAATGTCTAAACCAACATGAAGTTTCATCTCTTTTACCCTTCTCCTATTGTAAGCAGTATACTAGTATGCTACTTACACATTATTTTCATATTCAAAGCATTACTTTATATTATACCCTATTACAAGAAAAATAAAAAAGACACACCACGTTAAAGTGGTGTGCCTAACAATTACAGATCATCTACTAAAGCACTACTTTTGGCGTAAGCCGTACTTCTCGCCTCAAAAAAATCTGTTTTAATCATATTCGCATCAGCGTATTGACTGACCCAAGCCAAACTTGGTGGCTCAACATCATGACCTTCATAGATACGTCCAAAACCAAGATTGTCTGAACGTAGGTTACCAAGGTATTGGATGTAGTCAGTGACCATTTCCTTAGTCAAGCCCTCTACATCATCACCTATAGCATAGTGACCCCAGGCAATTTCTTGTTCACAGCCTTCTTTAATCATTTCACGATACATCTTAATTAAATCATCGGTAAATAGCTCTGGTGCCTCTTCCCTCAAAGCCTTGATAATATTTCTAAAGAGCCAAAGATGCGTATTTTCATCTCTGTTGATATAGCGGATTTCTTGTACTGATCCTGGCATACGATTATTTCTACCTAAGTTGTAGAAAAACATAAAACCACTGTAAAAATAAATTCCTTCAAGAATGTAATTACCCATAACAGCACGCATGAAGTTTAACTGTGACTGATCCTCTTGAAAGCTATTGTAAATCTCACCTATGAAAGTATTCCGACGCAGTAAATGCTCATCATTCTTCCATTGATACAAAATATCATTACGTTCGTTAGGTGCACAAATGGAATCTAACATATAAGAATAACTTTGGCTGTGTAAGGCTTCTTGGAAAGTTTGAATCGATAGACAAAGATTAACCTCATTTGCAGTAATATAACTTGCCACATTAGGCAAATTAGCAGTTTGGATACTATCTAGAAAAATCAAAAAGGATAAAATCTTGTCATAAGCACGACGTTCTGCTGCAGGCAGATTAGGATAATCCTTTAAATCTTGAGCAAGATTGATCTCTTCAGGTATCCAAAAATTATTCATCGCTTGTCGATACCACTCACTGACCCAAGGGTATTTCATATTGTTAAAATCATTCAGATTGGTTGTATTGCCACCTATGATACGACGAGAACTTAAATCAATATCCCCATCAGGATTAAATAGTGGTCTTTTCTTTAATTCAGACATCTTCACACACCTTTCTAAGAAGAACAAGCCTCACACTCAATGACCTCTAAGCTTTTAGAGCGAATATAATAGATGGTTTTAACACCTGACTCCCAAGCCAAAAGATAGAGATCTAGGATTTGTCTAAAAGTATATTCATTTGTAATGTATAAATTCATACTCTGTGCTTGGTCAATATGACGTTGTCTCACACCACAGGCACGAACAGAGTAAGTTTGGTCAATAGTATGTGCTGATTTATAATACCAAAAAGTACTAATAGAAAGTTCTGGTGCCACACGAGGCATGAGACCACTTTTCTTTTCTTCCAAGAAGAAACGATTCATAATCGGATCAATACCAGCACTGGTTCCAGCGATAATACTCGTTGAAGAAGTCGGTGCTACAGCAAGCAAGTAACCATTTCGAAGACCACCTGTTGCAACTTTTTCTCTTAATTCCTGCCAACGAGGCGAAGTGTAATTGCGTTTTTCAAAATAAGCACCAGTCTGCCAGTCACTTCCCTCAAATAACTTATAAGCGCCTTTTTCCAACGCATTTTCATGGCTTGCCTTAATGGCAGCATAGTTAATCGCTTCAAATACCTTATCTACAAACTCAAGATGGTTTTCACTTTCCCAAGCAATTTGGTGTTTTGCCAACAGATGGTGATAACCACTGACCCCCAAGCCAACTGGGCGATAGCGTAAATTATTAATCTTCGCATAAGGTAGTGGGAAGAAGTTTAAATCAATGACATTATCTAAGGCACGCATCACAGCGTGAACTGTCTCGTTTAGCTCCTCTTGATTTAAAACATCAAGATGGCCTAAAGATAAACTCGCCAAATTACAGACGACAAAGTCTCCTGGCTTGGTCACTGTCACAACAACTTCTTCGCCATCAATTATTTCAATACGTTGATCAATCGATTCAATGGCACTCATATTTTGGGCAATTTCTGTACAAAGATTACTACAGTAGATCACACCCTTATCCCCATTTGGATTGGCACGATTGACAATATCACGGTTGAAAACAAATGGTGTGCCTGTTTCGGCAGCACTTTTAATAAATAATCTTACCAAATCTTTGATTGGTAAAGTACGTTTAGAGATACGATTATCTGCTACACAATCCAAATAGCGTTTTGTCCATTCTTCTCCAAAGCTATCTTCTAAAGAGTAACCCTTGATTGTCTTGATTTCATGAGGGCACATTAAGTGCCAATTACCATTGAGATTGTCACGTACTTGTATCCAAAAATAATCCGGGAAACATACTGCCGGAAAAACATCATGGGCTTTTAATCTATCATCACCATTGTTGGTACGTAAATTTAAAAATTCAGGCAAATCCTTGTGCCAAGCATCAAGGTATACCGCAACAGCACCTTGGCGTACACCGAGCTGATCCACTGCAACAGCCGTATCATTTGCCAAGCGAATCCAACGAATGACACCCCCAGCAGCACCTTCAAAGCCACGAATCGTGGAACCTTTTGCACGAACCTTACCAAAATAAAGTCCCATACCTCCACCAAACTTGCTCACTTTGGCAAAGTTGTCAATACTACGATAAATCCCATCTAAGCTATCAGGTACAGTGTCAATAAAGCAACTTGATAATTGATGATAAGGCTTTCTCGCATTGGCAAGTGTCGGCGTTGCCATCGTTACCTTTAAAGTTGAAATCATATCATAAAATCTTTTCACCCAAGAAAGTCTATCTTCTTTTGCTTCTAACATCGCAAGATGTAAAGCAATACCCAAATACATTTCCTGAATGGATTCAATCGAAATATTGGCATGGGTGCGTATGACATAACGCTTAAGTAAGAGTTCTAAGGCAGAATAAGTCAAAAGACTATTTCTACTCTCATCAATAAAAGTATAGGCTTCCTCTATCTCTTGTCTAGTATAACTCTTTAGGATATAATCTCCATAAAGTCCTATCTCTGTTAAATATTCTAATTTTTCATAAAAACCATCAACACCTAATTCTTTCATCGCTAGCGTCAGATGACTTTGATATTGCATAAAATACAATCTTGAAGCAATAAATTCCCATTTTGGAGCATCTTTAGTGGTGAGTTCTACGCTTGCCTTAAGTAAAAATTGTTGTCTTTCCGAAAGGCTCATATGCTCCTTATAAAAAGAGCGAAACTTGACATCAAGGGCTGAAAGGGCATATTCTTCCTCAGGATAATCTGTTTGAATATCCTTTAACAAGTCCTCTAATCCAGTCATTTCCGGGAAATAAGCCGCCAAACGACTCCGTATACGACGCTTTTTTTTGCGTTCATCACGATAAAGGATAAAGCTTTTAACTTCCTTGTAATAGTTATTCTTTACAAGGGTCATCTCCACCAAATCTTGGATATCTTCAACAGTGGCTTCATGACCAAGGTTGACTTCATGAAATAGATTTTCCTCTATATCATCTACCATATTTTTTAAAATTGCTTCGTCTAATGACGTCCCTACACTCTCAAAGGCCTTTTGAATCACTCGACTGATTTTTTTTCTCTCATAAGGTTCCTTTGATTTATTGCGTTTTAATATTTCCATCTATTTCCTCCCTGATAAGTCGCATAATAAAATCATCACCAATATTTCATTTAGCGATTTTTGCGACGTCTATGCAATTCATATAAAAGGATACCTGTTGCTACAGCGACATTTAAAGATTCTACCCCTTTTTCCAAAGGAATAGATACCACCTTATCAACATCTTGGATCTGTCTTGAACCATTGCCTTCATTACCTACTACCAAGGCAATTTTTTCTTCTGGCAAGCCATCAAAAGCTTCCTCATAATCAACACCATCAGCATCCGCAATGATAAAACTAAAACCATAACGTCTCAAAACACGTACAATTTCTTCAATATCATCAATCATATAGACTGGTAACGAAAAAATCGTACCCATTGTAGAACGCAAAACCTTACGGTTGGAGTAATCCACCGTCCCTTTTAAACAAAAGACAGCATCTGCCCCACTTGCAAGGGTAGAACGAATAATAGAGCCAAGATTACCTGGATCTTGCACGCCATCTACAATAACAATGGTATTCATCTGAGGCCAACTCGTCTCAGACCAATCAGGAAGAGAGACAATTGCTGCAATACCTTGTGGAGAAACTGTTCCCATAGATTCTTCAAAAATCTTCTTATCAACTAAGTAAGCTGGTCCATCATAACGTGCCAACAAGTCCGTATAGTCTTCTTCACTACCTTCAGCAATTAAAATCACATCTATCCTAACACCACTATCGATTGCTTCTTCAACGAAGCGCTTGCCTTCAGCAACAAATTGTTCAAAAGCTAGTCGATACTTCCTTTTTTCTAGGGCACGCATACGCTTTATCCACTGATTTTTATCTGATTCTATTTTTTTTAACATTTATGCTCTCCTTTACTAAGCATCTGAATAAGTCCCTTGTCGAAAATACCCTACAGCAACATCACCAACTAAAATACCTTCTGCAACGAGAATTTGTCCTCTAAAAATATCTTTGACTGCATTATCTGTTTCATGGAAGATTACAGAGATTTCTCCAAAATCAGTCTGTACAATAGCATGTGTTGTGAGATATTGATGCTGGCTACCTTGATGGTGCCATATTTTTTCCACATAACCTATTTCTCCCACCACAACGGCACTGGCACTTGCTGAATGTGCTCTTGCAATAAGCACATCTGTTTTAGCCACCTGATAAACACCAGGACGATACAAATCTTGGTAAGGCACAGAAAACATCGTTCCCAAAGGATAGGGATTTTTTTCCTGTTTTTGATAATATTCAAGTGTTGGGTAGATTCTAATCTTTTCTGCTTGTAAAGACATTTGCATGGTTAAGATTTCCCCAGCCAGTCTTTTCTTAAAAATATGTTTTGTAATAACATCAATCACAAAAATGGCACTACCCTTACTACTATCAAAACTCACAAGTACTCTCGTATCCAGAGGATGCCCTGATAATTGATACGAAAGAATATTTGCATGATAAAAGAAAGGTGTATTAAATGCCAAATGTAAACGTCCTAAAATCATCTCTTGATTAGGAGAGTTTCGATCAAAATAAAGATATAAATTGACAAAGTCATTTCCAAATTTTGCACTTAAATAAGTTCCATAAGCAGAATAAAGTCCCATGCCTTGATTTAAGACATAATGTCTATACTCCAATTCTAACTTTTCATCATAAGGCTGACCAATCAATTTAGGAATAAATGCCATAAAACCTCCTACTTATGTTCAAGCTTAGTAATACCCTTTAAAATAATCATCACTTGCCCCTCTCCATCTCGTTGAAACTCTAGATAGTCCTCATCATTTAGATAATTAAGCGGTATTTCCAAGCTTATCCCTGTATCCGTCACGAGTTTTTGTGTTAGGGTTTCTTTTTCGATATGTTCATGTTCAAAAGAAAGGGCTTGGGGCAAGCCTGCTTCATCTGAAAAATGTTTAAATCGCTTTTGCATCGCCATCGAATCTGGAAACGCCTCACTAGCAATTTCACTAAGTTCTATTTTATCTTCATCGCGACTTTTTTCTTCTAAAAAGACCTTTGTGCGTCTTAAAACTTCCAAACTATCTTTTGCATACTCCTGACAAATATCATCTAATGTCTTGTTAATAAACTTATAATTTTCACGACTAGATGGCTCTGTTGAACACCCTAAAACCAACTCCTCTAGTAATGCCACTTTTTGTCCATCAATTTTTAGCACCTTATCACTTAGTAAAATCTGCATTGATTTGAGGTTCAACAAAAAGAATGCCTCCATACGCTGATTTTCACTTGGTAAGATTTCTTTATGGGAAATGAGGGCAATCTTTGCTTTACCCTCCTCTTCTAGAAAATGATGTGTATAAGCAGCCTTATTTTTACACAATAAAAATGCCAAATGCGGTTCATTTTTAGCATCTTCATAATGACATACTATCACATCACGAGAAGTGTCATCACTTGCATGAGCAAGTTCTAAAAAAAGTTGTTCCGCTAGATAAGTTGATAGGGTCAAGAAATTTATCTCACCATCTAAAAAAGCCTGACATTTTTCTCTTGTCACAGCCTCTGGAAAAAATATACCCTCTTTAGCAGAAAAATCCTTGCGACATCTTTCAATATGTTTCTCTAAATAAGTATGGATGTATTCATTTTCTATCTCTAGCGGACTTTCTGAATAATGCTTTTCCATGGTACTGGCTTGATAGTAATGTAAGATTGCTTCTTTCAAATAAATCATGCACTTGCTCCTTTAAAATCTACTTCCCCCATGATACCACAATTAAAGGAAGAAAGATAAACAAAAAAAGAAGAGTGCACCCTTCTTTTTGAAGAATAGCACACTTCTTTTTTCACTTTTTTACTTTAACTTTGCACGATAAACCTTGTCGTCTAAAGTTACATAGATAAAGCCATCTGCAAATTTTAAAAAATGATAAGTTTTTCCACTCACTTTATCCTTAGGTACAACATAATAACAAGCTTTTGCCGCATCCACTATGACTAGCGGCTCCGTTTCCGGCTCAAGGTCATACACAAATAAATTCTGATAAAAAGCCCTTGGTGCATGTAAGGTTGCAATATTTTTTCCTTGATAAGGTTTTAACTGATTACTTAAACTAAAGCACCATTTTTCGTTTTTTAAATCATAACACCACAGTGTTGCGCTGATATAACCTTTATCAGTGAAAATAAAGTTTTGCCCTTCCGGTTTTTCACGAACAACAAGGTAATCGCCATAAACTACTGGTGTAATAAAATTTCTCGAAGATTGAAGGCTTTGAATCTGCCCAGATTGCCTAGAATAGATAAAAACTTCACCATACTCTTCAACATCCTTGCCCAATGTTGAAAGACTCCATGCGATATAGTCCTTACTAACACTTGGTGAATAAAACCATTTGCCCTTTTCATCATCTCTTTTTGCCAAAATATTTAAAGTTTTATGGTGTAGGTCATAAATCTTGATGCCAACTTGCTCTTGATCAATACTACACCGATACCCCAAGAGACCATCACTGTAACCAAAGTCATTTGGCGCAACATTAACCTTAGAAGGAAAATTTGCTGAAAGTTCGTCCAGCAGCCAAGTCTCACCCGTTTCAAGATTGCGAGCCTTTAATTGCCAAGAGCCATCTCCTCTAACCTCTACCCAAACCAAAAAATGATCATAAACACCATAGTCATAGATACGAACGTCATCCTTCACTAGGGCAGCATCCTCGATACTGACAATTCTTTTCCTAGTTTCTTTGCCATTTTTAACACTTATTTCTTCAATATGACGCATCCAGCCTTGATCAGCAAAATTTTTCACCTCAATAATAGGATTATAGTAACGAGATATGCCCTTATTTTTATAAGAAGGATATTTTTCTAGGAAAGAAACCGCCTCCATCTCACCAGCAAGGTTAGACCATTTCCCCTCTTTTTCCAGTAAGGGAGGTATCGTATCTGGTGCCTTTAGGTCACCTAAGTCACCAACAAAATTTTCTCCCAAACCACAACCAGAAACCACCAACATGATAAGTATAAAGACGATGGATAATTTTACCTTCATCACTAACCCTCCTTTTAATTCATTAAAAGTCTATTCCTAGTTAAAGTTATTATCGATAAATGAATTTTCCTTGTCAAGGGCATAAAAAAAGCCACCCCACATAAGTGAGGTGACTCTATGTATTCCGGCAATGACCTACTTTCCCAGGAAAAGAATACCAAGTAT
>CALIQN010000114.1 GCA_938044045.1 uncultured Peptococcaceae bacterium | reverse complement strand
AGCCTAATCCGGAAGATTTTGGAGAAGAACTCTATGAGATTTTTGTTGGAGGACATCTCAAAGACGAAACAAGAGAAGGTAAACTGGCAGAAAGCAAGGCCAAGATACTGGCTAAAAATGTCGTACCTTTTATCAAGCTGATGCAAGAAGAAAAGGGAAACCTTTCTTGGGCAGCCTATCTTGAGCAGTGGGAAAAGATTCCAACAACCTATTTTGAAAATTGAGGGGAGAAAAGGTAATGATCGTAATTTTTGGCTACAGTGACAAGGAAAAAGTGACCTTGCTCAAAGACTTTTTTGGACGTATCAAAAAAGAAGCTTGCTTTGTCGATGAAGGTGCCTTATCACAAACTTTAGCAAGTATTTTAAAAGGGGAAGGGGATTTTAACTACAAGCCAAGTAAGGAAACAGCTATCTTGGTGAGTGGTGAAGATCGTGAAGAAGTGGCAGGCAAGGTGCTATCTGCCCTCAGTAAGGGTCAGATTGGCTTTGACCATCATATTTTGGTTGAAGAAGAAATGTTAGAAAAAAGCTTGGCAGACATTTTTAGTGAACACAGTGCTCATCGTGCTTTTATCAAGCGTTTGGCTTATCTACAACAACTGATTGATGGGACTGCCTCACTTAAAGAAAAAGATTATGATCCTGATGACTGGAGTGAACTCAAGCTTGCTGTTGCCAATGCTAATGATTACCTTGATGCTTTGGTCAATGACTATGAAGATAGTAGTAAGTTGGCAATAAAGGATAGCGAGGGTTTGGAAAAATTAGTCAATGCCTTGAGAGTAGCGATGAAAACTCTCCTTGAACGAAAACGCTAAGCCTAGCTTGTGCATATAAAAAAGGATACCTTACCAATGATAAGGTATCCTTTTTATTTTTAATTTTCTAACAGTTGACGGTAGAGATTTTCGAGGTCTTGTTTAGCGTCTCTATTTTTATTTTTGCACATCAATCGTAAAACTCTAAGCACAATAGGTCGTAGCACGTCTGCTGGTACCTCTTGATTGAGAATATGATTTAAGTATAAGCTAGGATCATCAGAGGAGGTATGACTATCATAAAGACAATTTTCCTCTCTATCATAAAGACAAATTTCATCAAAAATACCTTGCTTATAACAGGTGCTGAGATTGGAGACAATAGATGCTTTCATCTCTTCTTGAATGTTTCGTGGGGTGTAGCGTGCTGTTAAGGGATCATTTTGAAACATCCGCTCATAACGCTCTAGTGTCGTCAGATAAGATAAGGCAAAGGGTACTGCCATGACGTAAAGCCCTACAGTATAACCTTTAGCTTTTAATAATTCGGCTGTTTTCAAAGGGACAGCCGTTGTACGTAGCGTCCCCTCTATAACGAGATGATAGCCTAAAGAAGATAAGGTGGCAATAAGCTTTTCAGTCATTTCACCAGAAAAAGCACTGGCTTGACTTGTCGCCTTTTTGCCATAGTATAAGACAAGTTCAGAGTAGCGAGGATGAAAAGGCTTAAAGGTATCATTATCAATCACGATGATATTACCCTCATGTCTTTTTCTGAGAAGACTATGAAGTGTCGTCTTGCCGGAGCCTGATTGTCCTCCTAAGAGATAAGCTTTAGGGGACTTGACGGGCGTTTTACCACGTGTCAGCCGTTTTAAACTTTTTTCAAAACGCACGTTGAATTCTTTTTCACTGTAAGCTTTAAGTTTCATCATTGCTTAGTGAAAGACTTGAAATGACGCATGAATGAGTTGGTGCATAAGTTTCCAATAAGCTGAAATGGCTTGTAATTCTTCCAACTCTTTACCAAACAAATCCTTAGTGAGATTTAATTCCATTTGATTGACCAAATCCACTAAAAAATGGTTAGGTTTGGTATGCTCTAAATCATGATCTAGCATATAGTTTAGCGCCTCAGCATAAACCATACTTGAATATTCACTCAATAGTTCAATTTCAAAAGCTTTTTCATAAGCAGTAGACATTATCCTACCTCCTAAGTTTTTCGCCCTCTTAGTGTACCACTTTTTGAGGTAAAATAAAATGGTTTTAGTTTAAGGCAGATGGTTGGGTATTTAACTTAAAGAGAGGGCAATAAAAGCACCTCTACCAATGAGGCAGAGGTGCTTTTTGTTATATTTTGTTATATTTTTTCAAAAGTTACGCCTATAGCTTGTTCACGTCCATTGGTTTCAGAATTGATATAGGCAAAGGCTCTGATGGTATTATTGTTGACTGAAGAGAAGTAGGTGGTTGGGCTTGGGTATTCATGTCCAGGACCACGTGAATATTTGATGCCCTCTTCTCTTATGGTCAATGTATGATTGGTTGGATTAAAGGTAGCGTTGTTGTACCATAAGTCTAATATGGCATTTTTAGGATCATTTAAATTGGAAAATTCCAAGATAAAGAGTTTATAACTATCTCCTTTGATATGATGAATAAACATCATTTGTGCAGAGTCAGTGTTTTCTTTATCTACACCAATCCATGTTCCTACGAGGGGATCGCTAGAGGGATTCGGACTGTATTTATCAATAATTACATTTGCCCCATAAGGCAGTGGGACATTGTTTGCTTCGTAGGTTTGTTTTTTGCCAAGAGAGACGACTCTATGCACGCCATCCCAGTGTGTTTGGATATTTAATGCTTCTGAAAATGCCCTTACAGGTAAATAAATATGGTTACTATAGATGCTTAAAGGAACATCTAGGGTAAGGACACTACCATTTTTTGTAAATGACTTTTTATTGACTGTAAAGACCAAGGTGGTACCATCCTTGGTAATGGTGGCTTGTTTTGTGTTTGCATTCCAAGCGACCTTGGCATCAAGGGCTTCTGCCGCAGCTCTTAATGGGAGTAGGGTTCTACCACTAATGACTTTTGCCTCTGCATCAGAGATGACCATCTCACCATTGGCAGTAACGGTAACAGGAAGAGGCATTTGGTTGAGGTAGGAAGCGTGAGAAGGACAGCTTAAGAATAAAAAAGATGCAAGTAAAAAAGCTGTTAATTTTTTCATAAAAACACTCCTTTTTTTTCATCGTAGTGATAGAGCAATCATTATATTATAATTGTACTATAATATACGTTATTTGTCATTAAAAGATGCTCGTGAACTAATGTGCGAAAGGAGGATGCTTTTTAGTAGTTTTGATGCAAAAATTTTTGGCTAAAGGTAAGATTTTTGTCTTTAGCAATCATCAAGGTAGCAATAGAGATGGCATAAAGCGTGATTAGTGCACCATCATAGAGGAGAGTATGAGGTTCAAGATCATCAAATAGGCTATATTGAAATAGTACAGAGACAAAAAATACGGCAGAAGCATAAAAACAAAATGCCATTGTATTAAAGACAATTAATAGGGTAGTGATTCTTTTTTTGAGACATAGTATCAAGGATAGGTAGAAAGCAAAGACTAAAATAAGTTTAACAATTTCTAAAGAGATGTCAGTATAGGTCATTTTTATTAACTCTTCATGAACAGGCATAGTAGGAAACTTGACTTCACCAAGAAGAAAAAATAAGGTACCAACGATAAGTAAGTTGACAATAATTTTATGCCACACTAGGGCACTCAGTTTTTTCAAAACACGCATGGTTATCACGCTCCTAAAGGTTTTTTCTATTATCTTATAAAATACAAGTTAGCACAAGTCATAAAATAATGGATTGATGATAGGCGTGACTTTGGCTGTACCAAGTTGCTAGACATGACATAAAAATGATTACTAAATTGAATAAAAAGCATTACCATAGCTTTATAGAAGCGAAACGAGGAGACTAAGGCATCATTTGCAGAGTGGTACGTGCGTTATCATCGTGAGGGTACATGTGGGCATGATGAATTAGACAAGAAAATGAAGGAGGTGTTTGGTTTATGATGCTAGTAGGAGAAGAATATGAAATATCAAGAAGATTTGACAAAATACTTGACCCTTATGTACATTTTGTCGATGGAAAATGGGTTTATGAATTAGAAGATGCACCAGATGAAGTGAAGAAAACATACGAGGAATATCTCAAATGGAAAAAGAAATATGAGAATTTCGGATAACCACCTACTAAGAGGTAGGTGGTTTTTTGATGCATAAAATATGATAGAAAATCGTCCTAGACATGACATAAAAAGGTCTATTCTTTATTGCGGAAATTCAATTAAGGGTTTTGATAAAAAAGAACGACCTAATAGTAAAGTATTTAAAAATTTTAATAAAAAAACACCACACTTTAAATCGTGTGGTGTTTTTGCAAGTATTTTTTGTAAATGACTAAGTTTCGTGCTACGAAAACGCTACGAACTTTAAGAAAAGATAGCAATGATTAGAAACAGTGAAAAATTAAAAATGGCTTAAAAAGCGTATTTTGCAAGTAGTTAGCTACAAATGGACATAAAAAAATGGACCGTGAGAGGATCGAACTCTCGACAACACGATTAAGAGTCGCGTGCTCTACCAGCTGAGCTAACGGTCCGGAATTAGTATAGCAAAATTACCTTTGAAATACAAGAAAAAATTATAGGATTTTTTGAAAAATTTTTGTAGGACTAGGTGTATTAGTTTAGAGTACAATAGGCTAGATTTTATATGGTCAGCCTGACTTTGTTTGTGCTATAGTAGTCTTAATAGTTAGAATAAGCTAAAAAGATATAACTTAGTTTAGTGTGTTTCTTTTTTTGCAGAATGATAAGGCACAGAACGCTCAAAATTCAGATGGTAAATCATCTCTCCCATATTCCAAAGTGTCAATATGGCAGAGACTGTTTTCTTACCTTCTTGTCTCAAAAGACCAATATAGATGCTGTCATAACCATGATAGCTTTCGGTGAGGATTTCAAATTCTGCATGAGGATAGTGTTCTAGGTGTTCTTTTAGGTCAATCACCTTTCCTTGAAAATCACCTCGATAGACATCAGCATTAAAGATGAAAATAGAACAATCTTCCAAGTCTGTTTCGGTAAAAATAATGTCACCAGTGTAAATTCTTTGTTCAGTATCAGTGTATTGAAAGACCTTATTCACCTTCAAAATCAAGGCATTGTCACTTACTGTCATTTTTTGTATATGGCTATCATGGAGACTAAAAGGGAGTGATTCCATTCGATTTCTCTTGTATTCCATTATTTTATAGCACCTCCATAGATTGTATTGTAATGCATCATAGCAGTTTTTAGTCGTCGCTACAAGTGAGATTACATTTAAGGAGATGAGTCTATTGGCTGAGAAACATCTTTCACTATTGGGTATTGGACCAGTTTATGTGGGTTGTATTGCGATTTTGACCGCCATTGGGTTAGGATTTTCAGTAGCTGGCAAGATACCTATCATCACTATAGTACAGTTGAATAAGGTGTTTTTTGTATGTGGTCTTGTTTGTATTGTTTTAGGGATTGTATTATGGCTTAATGGGGCACTTTTTTCTAAGCTGGATTATTCGATTAAAACCAATCAATTGGTGACTGGTGGGATTTATGCTTTTGTGCGCAATCCTATTTATAGTGCTTTTATGTTTTTATTTACAGGTATTTTATTGCTCTATGGGAACATCTTGCTTTTTATCTTACCTTTGGTTTACTGGTTATTAATGACCTTGCTTTTAAAAGCTAGTGAGGAAAAATGGCTGAGCGAACTATATGGAGAGGAATATCTCGCTTATTGCAAGCGAGTCAATAGATGCTTGCCATGGTATCGAGGTTAAAAAATAGTCATCTTGATTTTTATAAAAGGATAATTTGGTGTATGTAATAGCATGTAAGCGTAGTGAGATTAGAAATATAAATGGAGGTCTATAGATAATGAGTGAAAAAAATATTCAAATTGAAACACCGGAAGAATTAATCGCAAAAGATAAGCATCAAAGTAGTATGGTCTTTCCTATTGGTGAACTCAACACTGGTTTTGGTGAGTTCTTTTCAGGCAAAAACTATCTTGCCCCAGTTTCCAAAGATCAACTTTTTATCCTCAATGTAACCTTTGAGCCAGGATGCCGTAACAACTGGCACAAACACCCTGCTAAGAGTGGTGGGGGTCAGATGTTAATCTGCGTTGGCGGAAAAGGCTATTACCAAGAATGGGGAAAAGATGCTATCATCATGACACCAGGCAGTGTGGTCAATATTCCACCTGATGTCAAGCATTGGCATGGCGCAACTTCAGATTCTTGGTTTTCACACCTTGCCATTGAAATTCCAGGTGAGGATCCAACCAATCAATGGCTTGAGCCTGTCTCTGATGAGGAATATAATAAGGTGGAAGAAAGCTTTATCGCTAAAAAGTAAAAGTTAAAATGAATAGTTAATTAAAAAAAGCCTCTTTAGCAATTTTCTAAAGAGGACTTTTTTTATATAAGGACTATTTGAGATTTAAGAAAAAAGAACATTGACCTCGTTATTCTACTATTGTAGAATAACGTTATAAAGTTGTAGGTGTAGGAGGAAAAAATGAAAGATAAGTCAAAGCGATTGCCTGATACAGAATTTAATGTGATGAAAGCGATATGGCAACTAGAGCCCCCTATCACGACAAGCAAGATTACAACAAAGCTTGCCGACAATCAGTGGAAGCCTCAGACCTTACTCACCTTATTGCGTCGACTGAGTGAAAAAGGCTTTTTGAATATTATCAAAGAGGGCAAACAGCACCATTATGAAGCACTAATTACAGAAGACGAGTATCTTGAAATTGAAACAGGTAATTTTTTAAAAAGGTATGCAGGTCATTCTATAGGCAATTTAGTAAAAAACCTATACTCTGATGGTGCCCTTAGCACTGAAGATATA
>CALIQN010000113.1 GCA_938044045.1 uncultured Peptococcaceae bacterium | reverse complement strand
CTTCACCACCACCGTGTGGGTGATCGTTAGGGTTCATTACAGAACCACGAACGGTAGGACGGATACCCATCCAACGTGAACGACCTGCTTTACCAATTGTGATGTTGGCATGTTCTGAGTTGCCTACAATACCGATGGTTGCGCGGCAAGTAAGGAGCACTTTACGCATTTCCCCACTTGGAAGACGCAAGGTAGCATATTTACCTTCTTTAGCCATAAGCTGAGCAGAGGTACCTGCACTACGGCAAAGTTGTCCACCTTTTTCAGGATGAAGCTCAATGTTGTGAATAAAGGTACCATTAGGGATATTTGCCAAAGGAAGTGCATTACCTACTTTGATATCACTTTCTGGTCCTGAATAAATCATGTCCCCTACTTTAAGTCCTGCAGGAGCGATGATATAACGCTTTTCCCCATCAAGATAATGTAAAAGTGCGATACGGCAAGTACGATTTGGATCATACTCAATTGTCGCTACCTTTGCTGGTACATTGTCTTTGTTACGCTTAAAGTCAATGATACGATATTTTTTCTTGTGTCCACCACCATGATGACGAACTGTAATACGTCCATAGCTGTTGCGACCAGCTTTCTTATGAAGAGGTGCTAAAAGCGATTTCTCCGGTGTACTTGTTGTAATTTCCTCAAAACTAGAGACTGTTTTATGACGCACCCCAGGAGAAGTTGGCTTAAAACTTTTAATTGCCATGGTTTATCCTCCCTATCCTACATGCCTTCGAAAACTTCAATAGTTTCGCCTTCGGCTAATGTCACGATGGCTTTCTTCCATTCAGAAGTCATCCCTTGATAACGACCCATACGTTTTTTCTTACCTTTGACACGCATGGTAGCAACACCAACAACACGAACCTTGAATATTTCTTCGACTGCTTTTTTGATTTCGATTTTGTTTGCACCTTTGTCTACTTTAAAGGTGTATTTATTTTGTGACATCAAGTCTACTGAATGTTCAGTAATAATTGGCTTAATGATGAGTTCATGTGCTAATTTCATACGAGCACCTCCTCAAGCTTTTCAATAGCTGCCTTGGTAATAACCATTTTGGTATTATTTAGGACGTCGTATGCCTTTAGATTGTCTACTACTATAGGTTGAACACCCTTAATATTTCTAGCACTGTTGATTACATTTTCATCCCATTCTGAGATAACAAGAATTGTCTTGCCTGTCGCACCAAGTGCTTTTAAGCATTCGACCATTTTCTTTGTCTTAGGTGCTTCAAAATTGAAGCTATCAACAGCAACAAATTCTTCATTTTTAACTTTGTCAGAAAGTACAGAACGCATTGCTAAAGCTACTTTTTTCTTAGGGAGCTTATAGGAATAATCTCTTGGCTTTGGTCCAAAGATTATCGCCCCGCCACGCCATAGTGGAGAACGGATAGTACCCACACGAGCACGACCTGTCCCTTTTTGACGCCAAGGTTTGCGTCCTCCCCCTCTAACTTCACCACGTGATTTGGTAGAAGAAGTACCACGACGCAAGCTAGCTAAATATTGAACAACAGCTTCATGGACAACACTTTCATTTGGTTCAATTCCAAAAACTTGTTCATTAAGTGCAAGCTCTCCTACTGAATCGCCTGCTTGATTATATAATTTAACGTTAGGCATCTCTCATCCTCCTTTCTTTTTCTAGTGCACTTTAACGCTTTGACGTACAACTACTAAGCTGTTTTTAGCGCCTGGTACAGAACCTTTTACTAAAATTAGATTGTTTTCTACATCAATTTTAGCAACTTCAAGGTTTTGAACAGTGACTCTTAAGCCCCCTGCACGTCCTGGCATTAAATGACCTTTAAAGACATGGTGAGGACCAGCAGCGCCGATAGAACCTGTTTTTCTCTTATGCTTAGAACCGTGACTCATAGGACCACGATGCTTGCCATAACGTTTGATTGTACCTGCAAAACCTTTACCTTTGCTCTTGCCGGTAACATCAATCTTATCTCCTTCAGCAAAGGTATCTGCCTTTAGCTCGGTGCCAACAGTGTAGCTAGATGCATCTTCTACACGGAATTCACGTAAGTATTTTTTCGCTTCTACACCAGCTTTAGCAAAATGACCTTGTGCAGGCTTATTGACATGCTTAGCTTTGATACCGCCGAAGCCGACTTGAATCGCTTCGTAACCATCAGTATCTTGAGTTTTTACTTGGGTAATCACACAAGGACCAGCTTCAATTGCTGTCACTGGAATCAATACGCCTTCAGGTGTAAAGATTTGTGTCATACCAATTTTTTTACCTAAAATGGCCTTCATCTGAACTGCCACCTCCTAACTTATAATTTAATTTCGATTTCTACGCCACTTGGCAAGTCAAGACGCATGAGTGCTTCGATGGTCTTGTTGTTGTGTTCCATAATATCCACTAAACGTTTGTGGGTTCTCATTTCAAATTGCTCGCGGCTGTCTTTGTTGACATGAGGAGAACGTAGTACAGTGAAAATGTTCTTTTCAGTTGGTAGTGGTACTGGACCAGACACCTTTGCACCAGTTTTCTTTGCTGTTTCAACAATTTTTTGTGCGCTTTGATCGAGCAATTTGTGATCAAATGCTTTTAAGCGAATTCTGATCTTATTTTTTGCCATATGTGCTTTACCTCCTTTTAATTCGTCCGATTTTCGGACTCGCTCCATGGGAACTACCTGGGAAACGGACTCGGGCGTGTCCATATCATCCTAGCAACCTCCCACTTCATCGCTAACGCATACCATAGTAGTATAACATTACCTTTTAAAGATTTCAAGTATATTTCAGTACTTTATTCTATATTTTTCCATTTTTTATTTATATCTACTATTGCCAGTCGATTTATCATTTTATAAAATGAATTTAGTTTAAGGTGTGGGGTTTGAAGTCTATCAAACCCACGCTTTTCAAACACCAACTATTTTTATCAATCATTAGGAGGTGCATGATGTCTATTACCACTACTGATGCTGTAAGCTATGGTATTTTGACCCTATTTTCTATCGGACTCAACGTCTTTTTTCTCGTGCTCTTTTTAATCGCCTATCGGCGTATTGGCTACATTTTAAGAATTGTTCAAGCCCTTTATGATGAAAGAGAATAAAAAAGCCTAACCTCGACTGGTTAGGCTTTTTTACTCTCTTTCAATCAATTGTTGACCCTAAATATCCTCTTCCTTACGAATCATCTTTCTAAACTAGACCGCCAGAAAAAAGACACTGGGAAACAAAATTAGTACAATCTCCACCATTAAGCAAGCCGAACTGAATATAATCTCTATTAGGATTTGCACCATGTTTTATAGCATATCTTTCAGCCTTTTATTTAGAATAACCTGCAACTGTATTCAATTGAGCATCATTACTGCCACGCATTTTAGTATAAGTGTTCTCTATTTCATATGACAACAAATCCTGAGGCACATAGCTACCATCTGCTCGATAATTATCTTTAAAATTTTCTCCTTCGTACTTTTCCCTTGGCAAATTCTCATAAGAATACTGTCTTTCCCAATCTAAAGGATTGGTGCAAGCCATGAGAGCATTTATCGTTTCACTTTCAAGTTGTGCTGTATCAAAAATAACATTGAGCAAATACCACTGCCCATTAACTTTTTTCAGCACATAACCTTCACTTTGTCCAAAAGGCACATCAAACGCCTTGCCGTTAGGAAAGAGCATCTGCATAGTTATCTTTCTTTCAACTACCACCTTAGCCAAATCATCTTTGATTGCAATGTCTTTAACATCAAGATGAAGCGCATAACCTGTATAAATCTCCTCATCACTCAAGGTAGAAACGTAATACGCTTGTCTAGCATTTAACTCTTCTAGTAGGTTCTGATCCAAAGTCATTGTCTTCGGTAAATCGATTTTTTTACCTACTACCGCCATCAGATAATACTTATTATAAGTATCCACCACATCCATCACTTGACTTTTTTCTCTACTAAAGCTTTTTCCTAAAAACCAAGGGGTACTCTCTGTCAACATGATTTCCTCAGGATCCGTTAGGGTATCCCTTAACTCAGTATCTGTCAACTTTGGTAAGACACTTAACTGACTATCTGATATTTCTGGTATTTCTCCCTCTAGGGAAAGTTCCGTACTGGTCATTACACCAGATGTCTCATGTGCTTCTGCTGACGATGGAACCATAAATAGAGGAACGATGAGCACAACAAAAGCAACGATACATTTGTCAAGTAATTTAAACATAAAAATCCCTTCTTAACCACATAACATCTAGTTTCCTAATGTAAATTATATCTTATTCTTTATATTATGTCAATATTATTCAAGAAACATTTTATACTGTTTTATTCTAAATAAAACTAAATTACTTATATACAAAAAATCTCCCTTGCCACCATCTTTCAAGTAATTTTGAAGTAGTGATACAAAGGTATTGCCTTCGCTCTTTTCTTTCAGTACCCATAGAAGCTTGCGTTTTTTTGCCAAAAAGAGCGTCCCATCTCAATAGAATGGAACGCTCTTTTTTATTTTTAACTTCCAAGTTCCTCATAGGTGTACTTGCCTGAATTTAATTTAAACAAGTCCCAAAACGAGACTTCCCTTTTTAGTGGCGCTGGATGCCTAGAAATAAAGCCTCTTTCTTTTAGCTTGTTTTGCAAGGTTTGGATAGAGACATCTTGGACATGGACATTTTCTCTGATAGCAAGGGCACTGGCAACCCCTGCCGCCTCACTCATCATTGTGCCTGTCATCACAATGCGTGTACTACCTGCCACCAATGGTTCATAAGAGGCACATTTACTGGAGACAAGTAAATTTGTCAGTGTGGTATTGTGCATGACACGATAAGGAATTTCATAGCTCTGCGGATAGTATAAAATGAGATTTTCCTTGCGATTTTTTGTGGCATGGATATCAATTGGATAGTTGGTAATTAAGACCCTATCATAAAAAGCCGTTCGATTCACCAAGTCCTTTAGCTTTAAGGTATAGCTTCCTTTAAAGTGCCTACTATCTCTCAAGTAAAGCTCATTAGCAAAGCCTACTAATTTTGCATTTTCAAAGCCAACACAATGTTTTCTTAGATAAGGTAAAAACGCCTTGGCTTCCTCTTTTAAGCTACGCTTAACCTCTTCTCGACTTTTTTCACTGAGTGGGTTAATGGCTGTATTAAAGATGTGGTTCATCACCACCCGATTTTTTTCTTGGATATAGGCAATATTTAAGGCACGAATGACATTGTTTTTGTCTTTTACCTCATAACCCTTGACGTCTTCTTTATAACCCCAAGCCACTTTATTGATTACCCCACCGGTGTTGCTCATGCCATCAAAGTCTTTGAGTAGATGTTTTTTGACCTTCTCGTAGTCTACCCCCTCAAGAACATAGAGCAAACTTGCTGCCGGATAGACTTCTTCATTTTTATATAGCCCCTTGGTATAGTCTGCCCCAACTCCGGCAAATAAGTCTCCATTTTCAGAGGCATCAATGAGCATTTTAGGATAAAAAACATCGTCTCCTATTGCCAGTTGACGTATCCTCATTCCACTTTTATCATCTAGACGCTTAATATCAGCAGAACCTTGCCAGACCGCAACACCTAAGCGTTTTAATTCCTTTTTAACCCAAGTTCTCGCCTTGGTAAAATCATAGCCATTGCCCATATGCTCATAAAAACGCTTGGCAAAGCCTTGCAACAGCCACTCCCCATCACTTTGAGGAATATCTATGTAATTCAAACCCCCATCAATTGCCAAACCTCCAATGTCTGGCTTTTCATGTACCAAAATCACCTCTAACCCTTCAGCCCTTCCACTGAGCGCTGCTGAGATACTTTCAAGCTCTGAGCCATAGACCAATAAGTCAGGATAGCCCAAGGAGGTATCTGCCTTTCTCAAAAGGATGAGCATATCACGCTTAGTCAAAAGGTTCTTACGATACCAAGAAGTCGGCAAAGTAAAATGACTATTTTTAAAAGCTCCTGGTAAAAGTTTTTTAGATAATAATAGGGCATCATCTCGTCTGATTGACTTGGATGACTTTAAGGTTTTTTCATCAATAGAAAGCGCTTTCAAACCACGAAACTGTGCATAGGCTTTTAAAAAGGTAAGGTATTCCCCTTTAGAGACAGGCTCATCACTTTGCTCAAAAGCATAAGGGAAGTCTGTTTCTTCAAAGTGTGCCTTGGCATAAAAAGCTTCGTCTTCCGTAAAGGCTAAAACACTTTGCGGTAACAATAAAATGGCCACCAGTAGCAGCCAAAAGTATTTTTTCACCCTCTACACCCCTTTTCTGTACAGCTTAGTATAATAAATTTGCCCTAAAAAAGGCAAGAAAAAAAGCCCAAGTCTTTGGCGGCTTGGGCTGAACAATAGTTTATTTTTGAATTAAGACGACAACGACTTCTCCATCTTCTAGAAATTCTCCAGAGATAGTGGTATCCCCATCAAAAGTTAGGCTCATGCCACTTTCTACAAGGTAGTCTTCTTGGCCAATAGTCATCTTGACCTTGCCAGAAATTGCATTAAAAACAATATTTTCTTTAGGATGAGAATGTTTTGGGATTAGCTCCCCTTTTTGTTTTCTCATCTTCACGACATGCACACCTGCAAAAGCTTGAAATTCTCCCGCTTCATTATAAATTTGCATCTTATTCACCTTCTATTCTAACTTAAGTTTTATATTCACAAAGCTTACTTCTTATATACCCTCTAAGCGCCCTGATATGCAATCTTGTGGTTCAAATCTTTGATTTCTCTTTCCAGATAAAACACAGTCAAAAGAGTCGTTATGACATCACTCACCGGATAGGCGAGCCAGATACCTGGGAGTCCAAAAAAATACGCCAAAACCAAAACCACAGGAATTAAGACCAAAAATTGTCTTGAAATACTTAGGATCGAAGAAATCATAGCCTTACCAATCGCTAAGAAAAATACCCCACCTAAAATTGGATAAGCGACAATCGGAATCGACCAAGCTGCCAGTCTAATAGCATCATACGCCATATTATGAATTTTGGCATATTCCTCTGGATTAGAGACAAAAATCCCTATGATAGTATCCGTTTTTAAGTACACTAAGGCAGTGAAACAGATAAGATAGGCTGTTCCTATTTTAATGGCTAGGCGAATCGTCTCTTTCACTCTAGCATAATTCTCTGCCCCATAGTTGTAGCCTAGGATAGGCTGTACTCCTTGATTGAGTCCAAAAATCGGGAAGAGATAGCCCGTTGAAAGGGATTGTAATATCCCCATAGTTGCAATTGCCAAATTTCCACCAAAATAACCTAACTCATGGTTAAAGATAACCGTTACCAAAGACGCTGCCACTTGCATCCCAAAGAAAGGGAAACCTAAAGAAAGCGCTTTTTTTAGTAGTTTAAACTCTGGCTTCATAAGTTTTAGACGAAGCTTTAGGACAGACTTACTGCGCTTGCTGGTAAAGTGCCACATCACCCACAAGAAAGAACACCCTTGCCCTATGATGGTTGCCAGTGCTGCTCCCTCAACACCCATGCCATAGTTAACAATGAAGACATAGTCTAAGATAATGTTCATAATAGCACCAATTAACATGGTAAGCATTGCCATCATTGGGTTGCCTTCGCCACGCATAAAGTTATTGAGCCCAAAGCTGATTTCCATAAGTGGAAAACCAATGATGATGATTTTCATATAACTACTGGCTAGCCCCATAAGGTTTTCAGGGGCGCCAAAAAAGTAAAGCATAGGCTCCAGTCCAATATACATCACTACACTCAAGACCAAAATAACCAAAAAGAGCATGGCAAAGATACTGGAGATAATCCTTTCCGCATCTTCTAGGCGATTTTGCCCAAGCTTTAGAGAAACAAGGGCATTGCCCCCTGTCCCAAAGAGCATCCCAACTGCCATCATTAACAGGGTAACAGGAAAGGTGACATAGACTGCCGCAATCGCATCATTGGAGACCAGACCCAAAAAAATTCTATCGACGACATTGTAAAGCGCTTGTACCACCATCCCGATAATAGCAGGAACCGAGAATTTAAATAATAATTTTGCAATAGACTCTTCTCCCAGTCTATCCGCACGTTGACGATTCTTCACTATCCAATCACCTTTCTAAAAAAACTAAAACAAAAACCTAAAACCACCGATAAAACGGTGGTTTTTTTCTTACTTTGGTTTATTAATTGCTTTGGCTAGGGCAATAAGGACTAAAGGCAAGCGACCTTCCCCACGAAAAACAATATAACGATTTTCCCACTGAGGGCGATATTTTTCTTTGTATTTTCTTAATCCTTTAAACCCATAGATTTGGTTACCAAATTCAAAAGTATAACGCAACAATTTTTCCTTACGTTTAGAATATTTTTTGTGTCCTACATTGGCAAAAGGTGCCATCCCTAAGGAAAATTTCTTATAGCCATTTTCCTTGGCCCATAAAATCACCCCAAGGAAAATCGCATCCATGACGGCATTGGCACCATGAGGGCGAATCCGCATGAGATCTACTGCTAAGGTTTCCTTATCATAAAATGGTCTTAGGCTGGCAAACCCTTCAAGCACACCATCGACATAAACTGTGGCAATTAAAGATTGATTGAGGTAATCACGATCAAAATAGCCTACAGAAAACTTCTTTTCTTTTTTCTTATCGAGCCAAAGTTCACTCACTTCATTAAGCTCTTGAAAAAAGAATTCTCTATGTTCAGGATGCCCAATCTTAAAATCATACATCCCACCCTGCATACGATTATAAATATTTCTAAAATAAGCGTATTTTTTACCTACTAGGCTGAAACTTTCCAAATCCATCACTGCTTCTTCGCCTATTTTCATGAAACTATAACCCTCTAGCGCATAAAGCTCTAGGTATTTATTGCTGACTTCATAAAAAGTCAACGCCATGTTGTATTCTGTGACATAGTCTTCAAACTCATCAAGGGCATCTTCAAAATCCTCTTGTTTGCCAATCGGATCTCCTAAAACCAACACATGACT
>CALIQN010000112.1 GCA_938044045.1 uncultured Peptococcaceae bacterium | reverse complement strand
TCTATATCAGAAATGCAAGAAGTTAGAAATCAAGAAAGAATAGAGGGATAAAATGTTTAATTTAGATTTAACAGAAGTCGTGATCACAGTAATACAATTAATCTTTGCCTTAGGAGTAGCCTATCTTGGCAAGCTAGCACACAACAAACAAAAGAATGATAAGACAATGGAGCTTATCAAAATCGCTGTAGGCGCGGCAGAACAGCTGTACAAGAGTGGGGTTATTAGAGATAGAAAAGCGTATGTTCTGCAGAAATTGACAGAGAACGGCATCAATATTGATGGGGCAAAGATAGACCTAGCCATTGAAAGCGAAGTCAATAAGCTAGGTGCCATAGTAGATAGATTGCCCAAGGAGACCATAGATGGGGCGGGAATCGGTTATGACCGTTAAAATCGTGCAAAATTGGCTGCCAGAGTCTAAGTATTACTTTAAAGCCTCTTATGATATGCAACCAAAGGGCATTATTGTGCATAATACAGCAGGTGCGGCTAGCGCTATGGAAGAAGCTAATCGCATGATAAGCAATAATAGCCCAATTAGTTTTCATGTCGTCATTGATGAAAAAGAAGTCGTTGAGTGCATTCCATTCAGACGCAACGCATGGCACGCAGGTGATGGCGGTTATGGCTTTGCTAATAGAAACCTAATCGGTATTGAGATTGCTAGAAGTACAAGCGCTCAAGAGGTTTATTTGCAAGCAGAAGCCAACGCAGTGATCTATGTCGCTGGTGTTTTGAAAGAATACGGCTGGGGCGTGGATAAGCTGTATAAGCACAAGCAATTTAGTGCAACAGCTTGCCCACACAGAACGGAAGCTTTAGGCTGGCAAAGGTTTATTGCTTTAGTGCAAGCAGAGTTAAATCGCTTGAAGAAACCTAGTGAACCTAAGCCTAAGGTGGTAGCACCTAGCCCTTATCAGAAAGACGCTGATAGGCTAAAAAAACTAGGATTAACTACTGGTGAACGTTTGAATGACAACCTCAAGCGTGGCGAATTTTTCTCGATCTTGAATAAAACACTTGAATATTTAGATAAAAAAGGAGAATAGAAAAATGGAAATCAGACAACACGCAAAAACAGTACAAGACAGCACAGTTACAGCAATTGCAAACCTAGCGTACAATAAGATGAAAGCCAACCCACCACTGGAAGGTACTCAAATGACATATGATTATGGGGTGGTTGGTAATTACAAACAAGTAATCGCTATGGTGCTAGATAAAGGCATTACTGTAAGAGTGCATTTTTACAGCAATAAAGGCGATAATGCACCTGCCGACAGCGCTATGGTTGTTTACAGTCAGAAAGCTTATTAAACAACAAAGCCCCCCTACCAGATTGGTAGGGGGTATTAATTTTTTTATTAAAGGAGGTTTCTTATGATAAAAATACAGACCCCTTTTGCCTACTTCGGTAATAAATACAGATATTTTGATTTTATTCACAAAAGTTTTAAAGAGAGCGAAAAAAATCTTTTTGTAGACCTCTTTGCTGGCTCTCTTTCTATACCAATCAATATTAAAGAAAATTTTCAAGATGCAGAAGTTTATGCAAACGTAAAAGACGAAAACATTGAATCGTTCATAGCTATGGGCAGTGAAAAAGCTATAGCGATTTATAAAGAAATACAAGACACAATTACAGAAAATGGGAGATTGTCTCTTGCTGAAGCAAAAAAAGATAAAGCATATTTTGCAAAATTAAAAAATAATTATAATAGTATATTTGCCCATGTATGTCCTTGTTGTCAACGCACAGATTTAAATAGGAAAAAAGAAGTTTCAAATGACATAAATACAATTGCAAATTTACTGTTTGATCTCGTTTGTGAAGGTTCTACCCATTCACTGAAATATGCAGGTTTAAGTACAATAAAAGATAGTAAAATAAGACGTTACTATCAAGCATTGGAAAATGTTACAATATCGCATGATTGGTTTGATGAATATCAAGTGTTTGAAAATAGTTTTATCCACCTCGACCCGCCATACATAGAGACAACAAAAAGGACAAACAAGTCGGATAATAAAATTATAGGTTTACAATACTCAGCACTAGGCAGTGGTGGAACAGAATGGTCACGTGATGATAATGAAAGATTAGTAGCATTTGTTGAGAAAAATCTGGATAAAAATAATACGTTCTTAATTTGGGGAACAGCAGGCAATCACTTAGAAAGCTTAATAAAAGAAAAACTTAATGGCACTTTCACGCATTTTACTAGAAAAGCAAATATGTTCGGACATATAAGCGAACGTACTGAGTATGCTTTTTTAATTAAGTGAGTCTTGATTAAAACCAAAAGCCCACTACCAATCTGGTAGTGGGCTTATTTTTTATTGACATCTAGCATAATATGTATTAAATTTAACGTAAATAGTAGCAGGTTGTAATGTAAAATTTTATAGTTTCAGATTTACCAAATTGATCCATCTTGGAATGTAGATTTTTAAAAATTATTAAAGTATCACCTAGAACCTCTTTTCTTTAATTAGAAAAGAGGTTCTTTTTTTGTGCTTAAAAATAAAAGATTTTATAAAAAATACTTTACATAGCTGTACAGCTATGATATAATATAATCAAGAAATGAGCGAAGAAGTAAGCAAAAAAGGAGAAGATTAAAATGCAAAAGGTTTTTGAAAAAGAAAGAAACGGGAATAAAATCGAATTGTTTTATGATTTACACAAAAATATCCTAACTGCTGTTATAAACGGCGAAAAATGCCGAAAAGCAGAGGTAAGAAACAAAGCACTAATAGCAAACTTACAGTATGCAATATTATTTTATTTCAAAAATAGCGAAAGAGAAAATTACTGGGCGCTGGAAAAAGATGAATACAATGCAATTATTGACGCCCTTGAAGGTTTGTCAGAATATGAACACAATTTATTAGAATGTAAATGTAGCGCAAAAGAAGAAGCTAAAAAAATAACTCTTAAGAGTGAAACAGATAAATATTTATCTGGCGAATTATCTATCGAGGTCGAATATGACGATGATAAGTGGCACAGAGGTTTTTATGCTACAAATGCAGTTGTGAGAAAACTGCTTGAAAGAGCGGGCATAGCTAACTCCAACGGCTTTATAAAAGAAAGCCATTTGGTAAAAGACTTAAAAATAGATGCTGAAGATGTTAAAGAGTATTTAAAAATAGAAGCTGAAAAAAGAAAACAGCAACAATCAAAGAAAGAAGAAGAGCAAAAACAGCTAGCTAAACTTTATGAAGAAGCGAAGCAAGAACAAGAAGATCTATTAAGTAATTTAGAAGCGCCTATTAAGTCTCAAAAAACTCAAATACAAGATGAAGATGGCATGACCGAGTGCTGGAGATATGAGTTAAAAATAAATGGCGTTGTGTATCATGTATTTGAATATATGATGTTTGACGCTGGGCATGTGGTGGGTTGCGAGACGAGGGGAAAAGATGAGAATTTAGCAAAAGAAATTGTGAAAAAATGCTGTAATAATTTAGATATGACGTTAAGAATGTAGATAAAAAAGCCAGTCTGTTGATGAGCAGACTGGCTAATAAGGGAGATAGAAGACAATGACAGAAGAAAAAAAGAAGCGTAAAGCAGTTTACAACAGAGAGGCTGATAAAAAGTATAGAGAAAACAATAAAGAACAAGTACGCTATACAACGTATAAAAGTAGAGCGAGGTCTTTTATTAGAGATATGATTAAAGATGAAGATTTAGCAGAATTTAATAACTTAATGAGCGAAAGAAATAAGAAAGTTGGTAAGTAAAATGATTATTAGAGTATTTGAAGAAAATGATGGCTATCATGAAATGAGTATTATTACCGCTAAAATCGAAGATAACGAACAGTTTGCAACTGCCTATGCGCAAGTGGTCAATGAGGAAGACTTTAAAAGTAAAGTACAAGAGGCAGGTATTAAAGAAGTTTTAATAATAGAGATTGCTGATGATTTGCTTGAGATTATAAAACCGAGTTATGAAGAAGTTGGGTCAGGATATTATAAAAAGGTAGCAAAAGCGCAAACAGATGAGTTTGAAATTGAGATTATCAACTCTTACAATCAAGCCTTGCGTGGGAGCGCAGCTGTTACAAAAATTTTGATAGAAAAGATATAATGAGATTTAACTTTAATAAAGATAAAAACCACTCTTAAAAAGAGTGGTTTTTTGTATATATTTTTTTATTTTATGTAAGAATAATGATGATTCCCTTGCGCATATCCCCCAAAAGTTATTATTTTTATAAATTGATATAGTCCCGCGCTACGAAAACGCTACGAACTTTAAGAAAAAATAGGAATAATTAGAAACATCAAAAAAGTAAAAAGTGGCTACTATAGCCAC
This sequence comes from uncultured Peptococcaceae bacterium, assembly GCA_938044045.1. Lineage (GTDB taxonomy): Bacteria > Bacillota > Peptococcia > Peptococcales > Peptococcaceae > CALIQN01. The sequence goes on along the minus strand of CALIQN010000112.1, from coordinate 761 downwards.
TTTGACAACAGTTGGAACCACTTAAAAGCCCCTAGATGGAGGTGAGGGGAGTCGAACCCCTGTCCGAAAAATAATTCATATCGCTTTCTACGTGAATAGCTTGTTGTTTGAGCTAAAGTAGGTTTAACAACAAGCAAATAAATCCCACTTTAGGCTAATAATAAGAAAACGCCTTTCTAATTAGCATCAAAAAGCGCTTTGCCTGATAATTGGCCCTTAGCTTGCACCTCAGGCACAGCAAGTAAGGGTTCGCAGAATTAAGCTGCGAAAGCTAAATTTTCGTTTTTAGCAGTTAAATTTAAGTTCATCAGTTTTACGAGTTAATGAAAGCTCGTCACGCTTACAATACAAATTCCATTCCTCGTCGAGACCATTACACCCCCAAATTATACTGGTGAAAGTTTATCATATACTTATTTTTCTAGCAAGTACCTTTTCAAAAAGACCTTGTACTATGATAACATACAAGGTCTTTTGTTTACATCGTTTTTGGTTCTGGGTAAAATGTTCCAAATGTTTCGACGGTGACAGATTTCATGATTTGGTCTTCTCTAGGTCTATCTGCTCTATCCACTGGTACTTCAGCGATTTTTTGAACATTTTCAAAACCTTCGATAACTTTCCCAAAAGCTGCATAGGCACCATTGAGATGAGGAGAGTTTTTGTGCATGATAAAAAACTGAGAGCCAGCACTATTTGGCATCATTGCTCTAGCCATAGAGAGAACACCTCTAGTGTGCTTGAGGTCGTTCTTGAATCCA
>CALIQN010000111.1 GCA_938044045.1 uncultured Peptococcaceae bacterium | reverse complement strand
TCGTAAGCATGCCACCATCACCAATACCAAGCAAGGGACAAATCCACAGCCACCTATTGGTAATACAAAAACCATTACAGTAGAAAAAATTTGGAAAGATGCCAATGGGACTACCATCACTGCAGCACCTTATCCAGAAGCGTCTGCAACTATTGAACTCTTACAAAATGGGCAAAGCTTAGGCACTGTAGAGGTCAATCAAGCGACCAAATGGCGTGGTTATTTCTACAATATGCCGATAAGAGATGCTGCTGGTGTAATTTATGATTATTCTGTGCGTGAAGTTGGCGCAGTAGGTAGTGTTTATACAGGCGCTCGTAGTGTTAGCTATGAAGTTACCTTAAGAGAAGTAGAAGCAGAAAGCTTCTTTGAAGTTGTTAATAAAAAACAAGCTGGTGGCCCACAAGCAGATCAAAAACGCCTTTATATCCAAAAGACTTGGACGGTTGAGCCAAGTGCTGATGTTGAAAACATTAGAGTGGAAGTTTATGGTAAGACCAATCAACCAGTAGCTGTGCCTATTTTATTAGGAGAAGTCTATGTGAAGCGCACTGACAAATGGCTTGCATATGTTGATGTTCCACTTAAAAATGCTGCAGGTGAAGAATATGTGACCTATAGCTATAAAGAAGTCAATGAAGTCAATGGCGAAATCATCTTAGGTGGTAAAACTTATCAAGTGCGACTAAACCCTAATCCAAATGGGGTAACCATCCTAAATGATGATAAAGTGCCTACTGGCTATACCAGTTCCAGTACGCTTGGGCCTCAAGTCGATGAGAACAAAGATAAACAGAAAGATAAAGATAAAGATAAAGATCCATCAACCATTGATCAACCAAAGACTCCAGAGGATCCGACTACCCCAAGTGATCAAGGTAAGTCAAATGATCAAGCAAAGCCTGGGGACTCAGATAAGACTGAAGGTAAAGATAAGCCAGATCTTTCTAAGGATAAAGCGAGTAAACCTAGCCCAACTGAAGTAAAGGTTGGTAAAGCTGTTCCTAAGACTGGACTTGTACGTTAATTACAATAAAAAAACCTCTCTAGCTAGAGAGGTTTTTTATTGTAATTAGAGTTGAACGACAAGGAGGACGTGATAATTATTGTCAAAAGCAAATTGGTAAAAGTCCAAAAGCTCATGCCCCCAGTTGTAGAGATAGGCCATAAAATCCTCATCAAGGGGCATGTCCAAAGCTTCTTCTGAAAGTTTTGGCACCGTTTCTTTGATGAGGGTTTTAAGATCAAGTCCCCTAAGGTGGGTGATAATCGCCTCAAGACTATCATGAGGTTTTAAGAGCAAGACCGCTTCATCCGTCTCAAGGAGGTAGTCACGCCCCCCAAAGACGATGTTATAAGGGACGAGATCATCTTCTATCCACTCTCCGCCAGTAAAGACATAGTGGAGCCCCTCCCATGCTTGGTGAAATTCATAGGCACGAGGGGTATAGAGGTAGGGTGTTTCATAATGACTTAGGGCATAATCATAGCGATCATCTTCAGGTGTATTTTTTAAGGCAGTGACTTCTTCATCAGTCAATGCGTAAAGCATACCGAGTCTAGACATGGTAAGCCTCCTTTTTTGGTGTTTTTTCTTAGTGTAGGTGGTTTTTTCGCTTTTGGCAAGGCGGAGAAGTATGCTATACTGATAAAAAAGGCTGCTTAACCAAAGGAGGCGCAAATGATGAAACCATTACGTTACTTGGCACGAGTCTTAAAAGGGGAACAAAAAACGAGAGAAGACAAGAAGCTCATGAAAAATTCACCCTGGGTAGGCAATTATGAGCGCACCAATTTACCTAAGGATATTTTGGGTAGGGACAATACAAAAGATGACTAAAGCAAGCCCTAGTGCTTGCTTTTTTGCTGTCAAAGGCTTTTCATTTCGTCCCACCATGCTATAATAGTCACAGTATGAGTGGTGTGATATGGAGAAAAGAATGAAAAATTTAGAGTTTAATAGGATTCACAAATTTGTGTTTGATGATTGTTACATTATTTTAGATGTCAATAGTGGTTCCATTCACTTGGGCGATGCCTTATTTTTTGATTATCTGGATTTTTTGGAGGAAGAGCCTCAAAGTGCGATGCCAAGGCTTGTAGAGCGTTATGGTGAAGAAGCTTGTGAGGGGCTAGAGGAAGCCTTGAGGGAACTCATTGACGAGGGCTTGCTCTTTTCAAAGGCAGACTTTAGTGGCTACAAGCCCCATAAAGAGCCTCTTGTCAAAGCCATGTGCTTTCATATGGCACATGATTGCAACCTTCGCTGTGGTTATTGTTTTGCGGATACGGGAAGTTATGGTGGTGGTCGCTCCTTGATGAGCCTAGAAACAGGCAAAAAGGCGATTGACCTCTTGATGAAATTATCCAAACATCGTAAACATGTGGAGATCGACTTTTTTGGTGGCGAACCTTTACTTAATTTTGAAGTTTGTAAAGCCCTTGCTAAGTACGGTCATATGGAGGCCAAAAAACATGGCAAAATCCTAAAACTTACCCTAACCACCAATGGGGTGCTTCTGGATGATGAGGTGATTGACTGGGCAAATCAGCACGAAATGGATGCAGTCTTATCCTTAGATGGACGGGAGCAGGTGCATAATCGTATGCGCAAATTTACTAATGGGGCAAATTCTTATCAAGCGGTTGTTGAGCCTTTCAAGCGTTTTGTGGCGAGCCGTCAGACTTGGCAAGATAAAAAGTACTACTTGCGTGGCACGTATACGCATTTTAATACAGACTTTGCTGATGATGTGATTCATATGGCAGATGATTTGGGCTTTACGGAGCTTTCTATGGAGCCTGTCGTGGCCAAAGAAAGCCTAGGCTATGCCCTAAAAAAAGAGGATATGCCGGATTTATTGGCAAGCTATGATAAACTCACAAGGCACTATGCTCAGTGTGAAGATGAGGGCAAGGGCTATCAGTTCTTCCACTTTAATGTGGACTTTGATGGGGGGCCTTGCTTGCCAAAGCGTCTCAGTGGCTGTGGTGCAGGGCATGATTATCTTGCTGTCAGTCCGGAGGGGGACTTATACCCTTGCCATCAATTTGTAGGGGAAGAGGACTACAAGATGGGGACAGTGGAGACAGGTATCATTCGTCCAGAGTTAGCAGAGCGTTTTCAAACGCACAATGTCCTAAAAAAAGACCTCTGTATGCAGTGTTGGGCAAGATTTTATTGCAGTGGGGGCTGTCATGCCAACAATTTGCGTTATGGTGGCGGACTAGATGAGCCTTATTTATTTGGGTGTGACTTACAAAAAAAGCGTATCGAATGTGGGATTTATCTTGGGGTACGCCGTTATTTGAAAGAAAATGGAGAATAAAAGGAGTTAAGAGGTATGCAACAAAGTTTCACAAGAGATCATTTATGGGTAGCGCAATTAGATGATGATAAGATACGTATTGGCATTAGCGAGGTTTTAGCAGAATCTTTAGGTGATATTGATGAAGTCAATTTGCCAGAACAGGGCGAAGGGTTTTCCATAGGCGACCCTTTTGCTGAAATTGGTGGTAGTGGCGGTAAGGTTGATTTATACATTCCGGTAGAGGGTGTCATCAGTGAGATTAATGAGTCACTTTTTGACTCGCCTGAAAGACTCAGTGAAGATCCGCTAGAAACCTGGTTGATCGAATTAGAAGAGATTGGTGAGATGGAGGAACTCTTATCTGAAAGTGAGTACTTATCAAGCATCAATGAAGACTAGGATAAAGGAGGAGCGATAGTGCTTGGACAATTAGAAGAAATTGTAGGTGCAGATAGCGTCTATCCTAATGAAATGATGTCAAAGCATACAACCTTTGAAATCGGTGGCAGGGCAGACTACTTTGTCCTACCTAAAGATAAGGAAGCTTTGGGTCGTCTTTTGGTTTGGTGCAAACAGACAAAGATGCCTTACTTGCTCTTAGGTGAGGGGAGTAATATTTTAATCAGTGATGAGGGTATAGAAGGCTTGGTCATCAGCACTAAAAAGATCAATCAGATAGAAGTGTCTGGTGATATTGTCTATGCGGATTGCGGTGTCTCTTTGGCAGAACTTTCCAAACACATGGTAGCCTCTGCCCTTACAGGGCTAGAGTTTTCTTGTGGGATACCTGGTAGCCTTGGTGGTGCGATTTATATGAATGCTGGCGCCTATGATGGGGAAATGAAGGATGTTGTCTTGTCGGTAGACTTGGTCGATGAGGAAGGGAACTTTTTTACCTACCAAAAAGAAGAGATGGCATTTGCCTATCGCTACTCGATCCTTTACGACAAGCCTTATTATTGCCTTGGCGCAAAAATGAAGCTAAAGGCGAGTACCAAAGAGGCTGTCGCTGAAAAGATAAGAGAATTAACGAAAAAACGAGAAAGCAAGCAACCCCTAGATAAACCTAGTGCAGGCAGTACCTTTAAAAGACCGGAGGGCTATTATGCAGGCAAACTTATTATTGAGGCAGGTATGCAAGGCGCTCGTCATGGTGGGGCGATGGTTTCTGACAAGCATGCTGGTTTTATCGTTAATGCTGGAGGTGCGACTGCCCAAGATGTCCTTTGTCTTATTGATGAAGTAAGGGAAGCTGTCTATAAGCATTCAGGTGTCCTCTTGGAACCGGAAGTGCGTTTGCGTGGTCGCCAAATGAAAGCCATTAAGTAGGGTTTTCATCAATTGACACTAAAGTTTAAATCAAGTAAAATAGAATTGCATATAGCTATTTTAAGCATATAACCTAAGGAGGCAAAAGATATGGCAAAAGAAAAATTTGAACGTACAAAACCCCATGTAAACATTGGTACCATCGGACACGTCGACCATGGTAAAACAACAACCACAGCAGCAATCACAGCAGTATTAGCACAAGAAGGTAAAGCAAACGCAACCAAGTTTGACGAAATCGATAAAGCACCGGAAGAAAAAGAAAGAGGTATTACCATCAATACCGCTCACGTTGAATACGAAACCGATGCACGTCACTATGCACACGTAGACTGCCCAGGACACGCAGACTATGTTAAAAACATGATTACCGGTGCAGCACAAATGGACGGCGCAATCCTAGTCGTATCAGCAGCAGACGGCCCAATGCCACAAACAAGAGAACACATCCTTTTGGCAAGACAAGTAGGCGTACCATACATCGTAGTCTTCATGAACAAATGTGACCTCGTAGACGACGAAGAACTCTTAGAACTCGTCGAACTCGAAATCAGAGAACTCTTAAGCGAATACGACTTCCCAGGCGATGACATCCCAGTAATCAAAGGAAGCTCATATCAAGCACTCCAAGACCCAACAGGCGAATGGGCAAACGGAATCAAAGAACTCATGCAAGCAGTCGATGAGTACATCCCAACCCCAGAAAGAGATGTAGACAAAGCCTTCCTCATGCCAGTAGAAGACGTCTTCTCAATCACCGGCCGTGGAACAGTAGCAACAGGCCGTGTCGAAAGAGGCCAATTAAAAGTCGGTGACGAACTTGAAATCGTAGGGATCAAAGAAGAAACCAAAAAAACAGTTTGTACCGGTGTAGAAATGTTTAGAAAACAACTCGACTACGCAGAAGCAGGGGACAACATCGGCGCCCTTTTACGTGGTGTTGATAAAAACGAAATCGAAAGAGGCCAAGTCCTTTCAAAACCAGGCACCATCACCCCACACAAAAAATTCGACTGCGAAGTCTATATCCTAACCAAAGAAGAAGGTGGCAGACATAAACCATTCTTCGACGGTTACAGACCACAATTTTATGTCAGAACAACAGACGTAACCGGTGTGATCAAATTACCAGCAGGCACAGAAATGGTAATGCCAGGGGACAACGTTACCATGACAGTAGAACTCATCCAACCAGTAGCAATGGAAGAAGGTCTACGTTTCGCTATCCGTGAAGGTGGCCACACTGTAGGTGCTGGTGTTGTAAGTAAAATTATCGAATAATTGTTTTTGAGAGGCGAGCAGGCTCTTTGAGCCTGCTAGTCTTTTCTGTATTGGATTAGGCTTGACCTCAAGTTATATTTATGGTAGTCTAATATGGTACGAAATTTGTACGAGGAACTGAAACTCGCGTGGGAGGTGTCCATAAATGCGTGTAGGCATTACTTTAGAATGTACAGAATGCAAAAGAAGAAACTATACCACCAGAAAGAACAAAAAGAACAATAAAGAACGTTTAGAACTTAAAAAATATTGTTCTCATTGTAAAGCCCAAACCCTGCACAAAGAAACGAAATAAGGATGAGATAGATGAGCAATAAAAAAGAAACTGTAAAAAAGGATACAAAAAAGGATACACCAAAACAGAGTCTAATCGCTCGTACTAGAAAAAACCTTAGAGTCTCTTTTGCGGAACTTAAGAAAGTTCATTGGCCAACACTAAATGAAAACCTAACCTACACAGGTGTGGTTATGGTGACTGTTGCTATTATGGCAGTTCTGATTTGGGTGGCTGATAGTGGTATCACAGCTTTGTTCAGCCTTTTTATCTAAGGAGGAATAAAGATGTCAGATATCCAGGGTGAAAAAGCATGGTATGCCGTCCATACCTATTCTGGCTATGAAAAAAAGGTTGAAAGCAATCTTAAAAAGCGTATAGAAACGATGAATATGGAAGATTATATCTTTCAATGTATCGTTCCTGTCGAAAAGCTGATTGAAGATAGAAATGGTAAACCTAAACAAGTGGAACGAAAAATCTTTCCAGGTTATGTTTTGGTTGAAATGATTTTAAATGATGAATCTTGGTATGTGGTAAGAAACACCACTGGCGTAACTGGTTTTGTTGGTTCAGGCAATAAGCCTGTTCCTTTACAAGATTACGAAGTCGAAGATTTATTAAGACAAATGGGTGAAGACTTACCAGTACGTGTCTTTGACATGGAAATCGGCGATAATGTTAACCTTTTAGAAGGTTCTTTTGTTGATATGGTTGGTAAGATCATTCAGATAGATAGAGAAAATGAACGTGTCGTTGTTGAATTTGAACTCTTCGGTCGTCAACAGTCTGTCACGACAGATTTTTCTAAGGTCAAAAAAGCAGATTAAATACGGGGAGGTGTAATAAATGGCAAAAAAAGCAATTGGATTTATTAAACTACAAGTTGAGGCGGGAAAGGCAAATCCAGCGCCTCCAGTAGGTCCAGCACTCGGTCAGCACGGTGTTAATATTATGGGCTTTTGTACAGAGTTTAACGAAAGAACAAAGGCACAAGCAGGGATGATTATCCCAGTAGAAATTACGGTTTATCAAGATCATAGTTTCTCTTTTGTGACCAAAACACCTCCAGCTGCAGTATTACTTAAAAAAGCAGCAGGTTTGGATAGAGCGAGTGGCGAGCCTAATCGTAAAAAAGTAGGTAAGGTTTCTCTTGCTCAAGTACAAGAAATAGCAGAAACAAAAATGCCAGATCTTAACGCTGGTAGCTTAGAAACAGCAATCTCAATGGTTAAAGGAACCGCACGTTCCATGGGTATTGAAGTCGAAGGTTAGTTTTAAGATGTGGGAGGTTTAGTACCGTTTGCACCACTAAGGAGGAAAAATATGGCAAAGCATGGTAAAAAGTTTCAAGCATTAGCAAAACTTGTTGATGAAGAAAAGCTTTATACTGTTGAAGAAGCAATTGCACTTGTAAAAGAAACAGCAAAGGCTAAATTTGATGAATCTGTAGAAGTTGCATTTAAATTAGGGGTTGATCCACGTCACGCTGATCAACAAATCAGAAATGCGCTTGTACTTCCAAATGGTACTGGTAAAACCCAACGTGTTTTAGTATTTTGTAAGGGTGAAAATGTCAAAATCGCTGAGGAAGCTGGCGCAGATTACGTTGGTAATGATGAGCTTATCACAAAGATTCAAGGTGGCTGGTTAGACTTTGATGTCGCTGTTGCTACACCTGATATGATGGCTAGCGTAGGTAAACTTGGTCGTATCTTAGGGACTCGTGGTCTTATGCCAAACCCTAAAACAGGAACTGTTACACCTGATGTTAAAAAAGCAATTGAAGAAATTAAAGCTGGTAAGATTGAATATCGTGTTGAAAAAGCTGGAATTATCCATGCTATTATTGGTAAGGCAAGCTTTAGCAACGAAGCTTTGGTAGAAAACTTCAATGCGCTTGCTCAAGCTTTAATCAAAGCAAAACCAGCAGCACAAAAAGGTGTCTACATGAAGAGTATCGCTGTTAGTGCGACAATGGGACCTGGTATCAAAATCAACCCAACTCAAGTCGTTTAAAAAATTTATATAACTGCCAAAGACAACAGGGAGCCTAGCTTTAAATAGCCTGTCGAGGTAAGAATGTGCAATTTCTGCCTTTGTGTCTTTCTGCAAAGGCATTTTTTTATGGCAGTTATTGATATTATTATAGAAAGGGGAGGTGAATCTGTTGAATCAAAAGGAAGATAAAAAACAGATTGTTGCCGACTTAAAAGAAAAGTTTGAAAAAGCAGTTTCTGTTGTTGTCGTTGACTATACTGGTGTAAATGCAAAACAAACAACAAATATTCGTAAATCATTCCGTGAAAATGGTGTTGAATATGTTGTTAGTAAAAATACACTTTTAAAGCGTGCAGCGAATGAAGCTGGTATTACTGGACTTGATGATGCTTTTGCTGGTGTAACTGCTGTAGCATTTTGCTATGATGATGCTGTTAAAGCAGCAAGTATTGTCAGCAAATTTATTAGTAGTGAAAAAGTAATGACAATCAAGAGCGGTTTGCTTGAAGGCGAAGTGCTTGATGTGGCTAAGGTTGAAAGATTGGGTTCTTTGCCAAGCAAAGAAATTCTTCTTGCTCAAGTGGCATCTTGCTTCTTGGCACCACTTCGCAACGTTGCTTATGCGCTTGATGCTGTTCGTAAAAAAGCTGAAGAAGAAGCTAGTGCTTAAGCTAGCGATTTAAAAAGGAGAGAATATAATGTCTAAAATCAATGAAATTATCGATTTAGTAAAAGAACTATCTGTTGTTGAACTTGCAGAACTCGTTAGTACTTTCGAAGAAGAATTTGGTGTAAGTGCTGCTGCACCAGTTGCTGTAGCTGCTGCTGGTGGTGGCGCTGCTGCTGAAGAAGAAAAAACTGAATTTGATGTTGAACTTACTGATGCTGGTGCATCTAAGATCAAAGTTATCAAAGTTGTTCGTGAACTTACAGGTCTTGGTCTTAAAGAAGCAAAAGATCTCGTTGATGGTGCACCAAAAATGGTTAAAGAAGGTATCTCTAAAGAAGATGCTGAAGCAGCAAAAGCGAAATTGGAAGAAGTTGGCGCTGTTATCACCATTAAGTAATTTTACAAAAGGCATTTCTCCAAGTGGAGAAGTGCCTTTTTATGGTTGTCAAATGTCAATGGATTTGAATAAAATTTTCTAGTTGCGAGGGTAATTTCCCCACTTGATGGGCAATTAGTAGCTATACAAAAGACAAGAGAATTTAAAAAATACATATTTTTTACAAAAAAAAACAAGGATTGTAACTTTTAGTTGCAAGCCTTGTTTTTGTTTATTGGTCGGAGTTTTCTGACATATATTCATAAATAAAAATTATCGCTCTTATAGATTGCAGGAAGATTGCAACTATAAAATGCTATACAGATGGGAAAAGAGTTGTTACAATGACCTTGCAATAAATAATATTTATAGAAAACATTACTTGCGGTGCAATCGCAAGGCAAGGGGCGTGAAGATATGACACAAGAAAGAAACGACAAAATTGTCGTGAAAAACTTGACCAAACGCTTTGGTGATTTGACAGTACTTGATGACATCAACTTTACTGTTAAAGAAGGAGAGTTTTTGGTCATTGTTGGACCTACAGGTTGTGGTAAGACGACTTTCTTAAATCTTCTTTCAACTTTGTACGAACCAACAGAAGGGTCAATCATCATTGATGGTGAACCTGCTGATCCGATTAAGCACAACATTTCTTTCGTTTTCCAAGAACCATCCACCTTACCTTGGCGGACAGTTAGAGAAAATATAGCCTATGGGATGGAAGTGAAGAAATTCCCTAAAGATAGGTTAGAAGCTGAGCTTAATAAGGTCATGGACATCGTTGGCTTGACTGAATGTGCTGATCTCTATCCAAATCAGATTTCAGCGAGTATGGAGCAACGCGTAGCTATTGCACGAGCTTTCGCTGTAAACCCAGACTTGCTTCTCATGGATGAGCCGTACGGACAGTTAGATGTCAAGCTAAGATTTTATTTGGAAGATGAATTGGTAAGGATTTGGAAAGAGTTCAAAAATACAATTATCTTCATCACACACAATGTAGAAGAAGCTGTCTATATTGCGGAACGTGTTTTGGTACTCACCAATAAGCCAACAACGGTCAAAACCTCTATACCAATCGATCTACCAAGACCTAGAAATTATCTCGATGATGATTTCGTAGAGTTACGTAAACAAGTTACCGATGCCATCAAATGGTGGTAAATTTAAAAAATCTTAAGGAGAGATAACGATGAATAAGGGTGTTTTTAAGAAGCTAACTGCTAGCGTACTTGCTGGTGCAATGATGTTCTCTTTGGCGGCTTGCGGAGGCGGCGGCACAGGTGGTGGCGCATCAGAATCAGCAACAACAGAACTCACAGGGGCTTTCCTAGGACAAATTGATGCTTGGCCAACCTATCAAGGTGGCGTAGATGGTACAGCAGATAAGTATGGTGTGAAGATGAACATGACATATTTTGACTCTGGGGCACCAGCAATTGAAACAGTACCAGCACATCAATGGCAAGTCGCAGACCTTGGTTCTACACCATCTCTAATGGGTGTTTTAAGACACGATGTTAAGATTGTTGGGGTAGCGTCAGACGAAGCACCAGCAAATGCAGTTGTTGCTCGTGCCGATAACCCAGTATTTGGGAAAAAAGGTGCAGTTAAAGAATTTCCTGATATCTATGGTGATGCAGAATCAGTTAAAGGTAAGACATTCCTTTGTACTACCGTTTCAAGTGGTCACTATACATTAGCAAAATATCTTGAAGCCCTTGGCTTAAAAGAAAGTGATGTCACAGTTAAAAACCTTGAACAACCACAAGCAATCAAGGCTTTTGAAGGTGGCGAAGGTGACTTCCTCGTTCTTTGGACGCCTTTCCTCTATGAAGCTTTTGAAAAAGGTTGGAAAGAAGTTGCTAATGGTAGCCAAGTAGGTGCATATTGCTTAATGCTCTATCTCGCTGACCCTGAATATGCTAAGACTGGTGAAGATGGTATCGCACGTTTCTTAGCAATGAACAGTGTTTTCCAAGATAAATACAACAAAGAAGCAGATGCTTTAGTAGGCGATATTACTGACTTCTTCGTCAGCTTTGCAGGTCTCAAGATGACTGAAAAAGATGTTAAGTTAGATATCGAAACCCATAAGCTCTACAATGTAAGTGAACAGCTCAAAATGCTTAAGAGTGGCGAACTCGAAAAAATGCTTGAAGACAATGCATCATTCTTTGTTGCACAAAATAAATTTAGTGAAGATGAATTAAAAACCCTCAAAGAAAAACACTTTAATATTGATCCTAAGTTCCTTGAAGCGGCTCAAAAAGTACAGCCAACGGCGTAGTAAATTGACAAGAGGGTAGGCTTTACGGCTTGCCCTCTTATCGTTTGGCTTTTTGAAATGGAGTGATAATATGTCATCAAAAAATATTATGCGAAAAGAACACAGTACCACTTTTTACACAATAATTTCTGTAATAACCTTGCTTGTGTTCTTTGGCGTTTGGGAGATGATACCTCGCTTGGGTATTGTGCCTCCATCTATGCTGGCAGCACCAAGTGATGTTGTGTTGCGTTTTATTGATAAGCTTAGCAATCCTAACCCTGATGGTGCTGTTTTATGGGTTCATGTGTGGGTGAGCTTAAAAGAAGCCTTGATTGGTTATTTGCTTGCCTTAGCGATTGGTATTCCTGTAGGGCTTGCGATGGGTTGGTTTAAAGTCTTTGAAGGACTTGTACGTCCAGTTTTTGAAATTATTCGTCCTATTCCTTCTCCTGCATGGATCCCACTTTGTATCATTTGGCTCGGTATCGGGCTAGCAAGTAAGGTCTTTATTATCTTTGCCGGGGCACTCGTACCATGTGTTATTAACTCCTATTCTGGGGTTGCTATGACAAACCCAACCTATATCCGTATGGCGAAGACCTATGGGGCTAGCGACTGGCAGATCTTTAAAGATATTTGTATCCCATCTGCCCTACCAATGGTGTTTGGTGGACTTCAAGTGGCGCTAGCAGCAGCTTGGACCTGTCTTGTTGCAGCAGAACTCGTTGGTGCTGATGCAGGGCTTGGTTACTTGATTACGATGGGTAGACGTATGATGTTACCTGATCTCATCATACTCGGGATGGTTATGGTTGCTTTAACTGGGGTAGCTGTAACGATTATCATTGCTTATGTTGAACGTCAACTCGTCAAAGGCATGAAGAAGTAGGGGGGAAAGATAATGGCAGAATTTGCAATTGCGGAGAAGAAAAATCAGAGTCCGTTTATAAAATTTATCACCAATCAAAGAGTTTTAAATGTTTTGTCTATTCTTATCTTCCTTGGTGTATGGGATTTACTCTGTATCACAGGGATTTCAAAACAGATGCCTAGACCTCATGAAGTGTTTTATGAATTCTTTGATTTATTTGTCACACCACTTGCTGGTAAGACAATGGGTCAACACATCTTGATTTCTTTTAGACGTGTTATGATTGCTTTTGGTATTGCGGCATTGGTCGGTATTCCTACAGGGGTGCTTATGGGCTTTAACAAAACAGCTCACGCAATTATTCGACCAATTTTTGAATTTTTCAAACCAATGCCACCGATTGCTTGGATTTCTCTTTCTATCCTTTGGTTTGGGATTAGTGAAACTTCTAAAGTTTTCATTATCTTAATCGGGGCAATCGTACCTTGTATCATCAACTCTTATAATGGGATTAGATTAGTAGATTTAGAACTTTATGATTGTATTAGAAACTTAGGCGGAAATTATTGGCAAGAACATTTTCAAGTCACTTTCCCAGCGTCTTTGCCAGCAATTTTTGCAGGGCTTCAAGTTTCTCTAAGCTCTGCATGGACTTGCGTGGTTGCAGCAGAACTTGTTGGGGCACGTGAAGGTGTAGGTTTTGTTATCAACCAAGGTGGTAATATTGGTAATATCGCCATGGTTATTGCTGGGATTGCAGTTATCTGTTTAACAGCATCCTTGAGTGCACTTGCACTAACTTATATAGAAAAGGGGTTATGTCCATGGAAACGAAAAATCTAGAAAAAGTTATTGAATGTAAGAGCATTTCCAAAGATTATGCTGATAAAAAAGTATTAACTACAATGGATTTTGAAGCCTATGAAAATGAATTTGTCGTTATCTTAGGCCCTGGACAGTCTGGTAAGACTACCCTTTTGAGATTAATTGCAGGCTTTGAAGCACCAACAAAAGGCACAGTAACTGTTAACAACCAGCAAGTACGTGGCCCAGGGGAACACGTGGGTTATGTTTTCCAACGCTACATGCTCTTTCCATGGCAAACCGTCATGGGCAATGTGTGCATGGGACCTAAATTGCATGGGATAAAAAAAGCAGAACGACAAAAAGAAGCACAAAAATACATCGATCTTGTAGGATTGAATGGTTTTGAAAAGCATTACCCTGTACAACTTTCTGGTGGGATGAAACAACGTGTAGGGATAGCAAGAGCCTATGTCAATAAGCCAAAACTTCTTCTCTTAGATGAACCATTTGGACAACTAGATGCACAGACTAGAACCCTTATGGAAGCAGAGATTGAACGTATTTGGCAAGAAGAAAAACGTACGATTTTATTCGTAACAAGTAATGTTGACGAAGCAGTTTACCTCGCTGACCGTATCATTGTACTTGATGGCAAATTGCCTAGCCATTTGAGTAAAATCTACAAAATTGATTTACCACGACCAAGAGATATGACCAGTAGAGAATTCTTGGAACTTCGTCAAAAGATTACCGATGAAATGTCACTAGTACTCTAATCACAGTGAAAGAGGCAAAACAATGCCACTATTTGGGATGATAAATAATATTAGTTCGGAAAGTTTTCTTTATGTGATTGCTTGTATCGGACTTTTGGGCGGTGGCTTTTGGTTGACAAGGACACTAGTGTTCGGTGTAGCAAAGTATCTCACGAAAGAAAAATAAAAAATATCTAAATTCACTACACTTAAAAAAGCCTTGAGGGAGAGAGTGCCTCAAGGCTTTTTTGTTTTTAAAAGTGTTAAAAAAGGTGTTAAAATAAATTTGGTAAAAGCTCATGGAGCTTAGGATCATTTTCAAGAAAATAGCTGGTAAAAAGTTTTATAAAAAATATTGAGGTAAAAACACTACAAAAGGTAAGAGTCCCCCCATAATAAGTCGCCATAAATTTTTTAAGTTTGCCTTTAGTGGCTTGGGCGAGTAAAATGATTAAACTAAGGAGATAGCTATAAAAGATAGCTAAAAAAATGAGCTGACTGAAATATGTGTTAGAAAGAGGGAAAACACTTGGAAAAGAAGTTTTTAAAGAAGATAATAGAGACATAAGTGTCGCTGAAAATTCTGGATAAGTGGCATTTAAGGCATAAAAAAGTAAGCTTGTAGAAAAAATAATCGCTAAAATAGAATAAATATATTTCATAAGTCCTCCATAAGTATCATGATGATATCAAAAGGATAAGAGTTTTTACTATAAGGTGTCAAGTCTCTAAGCTAGGTTGATGGGTATGTAATGGTAAGAGTTTGATTTAAAATTAAAGAAGATAGGAGGCTAAAGATGGCAAAGGACAAGGATATTGCCGTGTTGGAAAAAATGGCACGTATTTATTGTAAAGGACAACATCATACAAAGAAGGGGCTTTGTCCAGAGTGTCAGGAAGTACTCGATTATGCTGTGGCAAGACGAGAAAAATGTCGATATGGGGATAATAAGCCTTTTTGTGCCCATTGCCAAAGTAAGTGTTACAAGCCCAGTATTCAAGAAGAAGTGAAAAAAATCATGCGTTATGCAGGACCACGCTCCATTTTTTATGTTCCGCATTTGGTCATTTTGCATGCCATAGAAGGTATTAAGCATAAAAAGAAAGCAAAAAAATAAGTGCACATGAGGTGCCTTATTTTT
>CALIQN010000110.1 GCA_938044045.1 uncultured Peptococcaceae bacterium | reverse complement strand
TGTTGCCTGCTGTCTCAGTCAGTCTCATCTTACTTTCAAACATGGCTGCCAAAGGGGTATCTTGGTTTGAATCATAGAAGTATTTAATCGCCCCATTGACGGAATAGACTTTTTCCACTTCTGGTGCTTCTATCTTATTGTCATACAAATCTTCTTTTTTAATCGGTGTTTCTGAAGTCCCATCAATTCTTTCTAGATTATTGATTGCCTTTAATAAGGTGTCAATGTGCTCACCTGTTTCATTGAGTTGAGGTCTTGAGGCCTTATTTTTTTCTACCCATTTTTTAGCCCCTGACTTGGCTGTATAAAAAGCACCTAAGCTTTCTTCTGTGTAGTTAGTAACATGCTTACTATCAGCAATGGCCAAGAGTTTTTCTAAATAGGCAGTATTAAAGCGTAAAATAGTATTGCTACTGGCACGATCTAATTTTTTATCCAACTCAACCAATTCACCTAAACTCATGTATTCATTATTACTATTGGCTCTATTTAAGAAATTGGCATAAGCTTTAATGCTCTCCTTTGTATAATCTTTTTCTTTATAAAAGCCAGTTTTTACAATATCAATATGCTTGGTAATCTTCTCAGAAATAAGCTCTCTTAAGGTGGCTTCATTTTCACTGATGTAAATTGGGGCGACAACAGCATAAATCTCATCTTGATTTAAATCAGCTTTTGCTTTTAGGGCAGTTAATTTTTCAATCGCCCCTCTTATTTCACGGGCTTCAGTAGGATGGTCTGTTTCAGATAATTCATCAAGCACGGCATAACCTCTTGCAATCCAAGCCTCTGCAATTTGCTTGACACGTTCTTTTTGACCTGGAATTTCATAATTTTTATCAAAGGCAAGCTTACTGTAGTCAATATCCACCCCAAAAGTACCTGTTTTTTTCTTCACGCCGTTTTTATCGACATAAGATAGCTCAGTGATAACGAGTTCATCACCTGTGAGCTCACCAGGAATTACTACAGAAAATAGTGTCTTCTCTTCAGCCGTTGGCCCTAACTCTGCAATTGGTAAAATTGTCGCAATATGTCCAACAGATACATACTCAATATTTCTTGCCTCATCCTTATTTAAGGCAAAATTCACCTCAAGCTCATTGCCCCTTTTAAAGACACCAACATGTGAAAATAGTTTTCTGATGTCCTTATTTTCCTCTTTCATTTTATAGAAAGCTTGAACAGCAGGATTACCACCTAAAAACTGCATGGTGTAGGTTTTATAGTCCCCTTTATAAAAGCCATCTTTTGTGAGGTGATGACTCATAGGAAAGGCATAAAGCTTATCATAGTAGTTCAGATTACTCATTGCATTTTTAGCGAGTTTTTCATCATAACTACCAAGGAAAAGCTTCGTCTCATAAGCTGCTTCCCACGTGCAATACCAAGGTGTATCTCTAATAATCTCCTTAGGCACAGCACTTCTATCTGTGCCAGTGTAGTGCCCTGCTACTTGGGGATGCATGTAAACCGTCCCCAAAAATCGCCTTACAAGGTCTTCTCTAGCAAGTAACTGATTTGCTAAAACTTCAACCCTCCCTTTGGTATCCTCAACTGCCATAACACCCTTTACCTGGTTAGTTGGGCTTGTCACATCTGCATAGACTGTCCCCGTACTACCTGCCATCAAG
This sequence comes from uncultured Peptococcaceae bacterium, assembly GCA_938044045.1. Classification (GTDB taxonomy): domain Bacteria; phylum Bacillota; class Peptococcia; order Peptococcales; family Peptococcaceae; genus CALIQN01. The sequence goes on along the minus strand of CALIQN010000110.1, from coordinate 58,947 downwards.
GCAACGAGCGTGAAAGACAACAGACGTCTTTTAGTGGAATACATTGTGTTCTCCTCCTAGATATAAGATTGGTATTAATATTGGACACCTTTTATTTTGCAAATAATTATTTTAAACTTTCTTATCTTTTTAAAAATTGTAACCTATAACTATTTTATCCAATATCTAAATATTAGAGTAGATTAATTAAAACTCTTTGTCAATATTAGAGATAATTCTAAAAGGAAAAATTATTTATCTCTAGCTAACAGCCTATAGCCTTTCTTTAATTGCTTTACTTTATCCATCAATGGCTGTATTTTTATGACAAGATGTTATCCAATGGTAATGCAAGTTTTAAATGAAACATTATCAATATTTCATTTAAAAACTGTAAATACAAAATTAGAAGCAAAAGATTCACAAAAAAACTTTTTTAACCCAATAACCACTTTATGCTCATCTTTATGGCTTGAAAGGCTTTTATATAGCCTTTTTTTATGCTAAAATAAAGCGATATTACAACGTAAGGAAGGTTTTTATGAGTAAAAGAATGCAACAAGCGCTTGCTTTACTTGTTCTCCTCTCTATCTTGCTCTCCTTTTGGGTGGGCTATCAACGTATGGTAGCAGAAGAACAATACAATAAACTCAGTTTTGTGGTCAATGAAGCTGATGCCCGAAGCTTTAGCGGAGCAACTGGTAAGACTTTAGCCGAAGTTTTAAGTGAAATGAAAAAAAGAGGGGTTTTTAATATCCTCTTTAAAGAAGCAAGTCTTGGTAGTCTTATTCAATCTGGTGATTTAACTGTCTATAAAGGTTATTCTCTCCAATCTCATCCTCGCTATAAGGATATGGAAGATAATATTCCTCTCAAAGAAACAATGACCTACCTTGTACTAGAAAACGATACTTGGTTGAAAAACTTGAAAAATTTCGCCCTACCAAAGATACCGGGGGCTGTGCTTTATGAAAAAGGCAAGGTAGATGTCCTTGCAGTCCCATCTATGCTTCCCCAAGATCAAAAAGAAGTCCCAAGTGCTTCTCTAGGTTATGAAGAAGTCGGCATCGGCTTTAATCAAGCTTTAGCTGATGCTGTTGCGAGTATGGATATGGGGATCGTCCCTCAAATTCGCACATGGAAAGGGATTGATGCCAACTCCATGAAACTGATTTATGAGGAAATTAAAAATCTAAAAAATATTCGTCTCATCTTATTTAATGACCCTGTTATCCCAGGCTATCCAGATGAGATTCAAGCGTTTTCTGCCTACTTTAAAAATAAAGATGGCAAGGTGCTCTATCCCCTTGGCACGATTGAATTTAGTGACCAAATCGGCAGCGAAAAACTTGCCCAAAATCTTGACAAGTGGGTCGTTCGCCTACATACCATCTCTAATGGTGAAATGAGAAACTTTACAGGCGACACCCCTCAAGATAAAGTTTTGGGTAAAAAAGCTGCCATTGATCGTTGGCAACTCGCTGTCAAAGAAAGAGAAATGCGTGCTCTTTTAGTGCGTTTTTGGTCTATGGAAACACCAGGTTTAAGCTATAAAGAAAATATGACCTACCTTGAAGACATCAAAAATGCCCTAGAAGAAGATGGCTTTGTCTTTAGTAATGGTGACTTTGAGCGTTTACAAATGCCACAAACACCAAAACTCATCATTCTCTTGATCGCCCTAGGGGTAGCAAGTGGATTGGCACTTCTTTTGGATTATTTGAAATTTAAACGTTTTGCCTTTTTCTCCGGTCTCTTCCTCTATCTTGGCTTTGTCATCGGTTATCTTGTCATTAATCCTACGCTGGCATTAAAGGCTATGGCATTTTGTTCGGTAATCATCTTCCCTGTCTTTTCCATGGTGTATTGTTTCCCTAATCGTAAGATGACCATTGCCCGTAGCGTGTATAGCTTACTAGGTATGTCACTACTCAGTATGATTGGTGCCCTTTTGATGGTAGGACTTTTGAGTGAAACCCTTTTCCTTGTGAAATTGGAACATTTCTCAGGGGTCAAGCTCGCCCATCTCTTGCCAATTTTACTGGTACCTTTCCTCACCTACATTTGGATGGCACCATCCCCAATAGATGAAATTAAAAACCTCTTAAATCAAGCAATTAATTATCGCTGGGCGATTTTAAGTGTCCTTGCACTCGTTGCTATCAGCATTTATTTGGCAAGAACAGGCAATGATGGGATGAAAATTTCTGAAACAGAAACTGCCTTTCGTCAATTCCTCACCGACTACCTTGGCGTCAGACCGAGAAATAAAGAATTTATCATTGGCTATCCACTGACACTTGTATTCTTCCATTTTGGTGCTGGCAAGCGAGCTTTTTGGATTTTGACCATCCCAATGGTGATTGGTCAAGTTTCCTTGGTCAATACCTATGCACACCTTCATACCCCACTCGCTATTTCTCTTTTACGCTCCTTTAATGGTATGCTTTTGGGGATTATCTTCGGTGTTTTACTGCTCCTTGCGATTCATTTTATTGGCGCCTTATTTGATCGTTACTTGTATCAATATTTTGATCGTTCCCGACATAAAGGAGTCTTTCGATGAAAACAGTCGTTTTAAGTGGTTATTATGGCTTTGATAATGCCGGAGATGAAGCAGTTTGTAAGAGTATCATCTCTGATCTTCGTGCCCTTGCCCCTCAGTTAAATATTGTTGTACTTTCCAATCAACCAGAAAAAACAGCACTAACCTATCAGGTTAGTGCTGTCAATCGTTGGAAGTTATTACCTATTTTAAAAACCTTAAAAAATGCTGATCTCCTCATCAGTGGTGGTGGCTCTCTTTTACAGGATGTCAGTAGTAAATATGGCTTGTATTACTACCTTGCTATCATTCTATTTGCCAAGTTCCTTAAAAAACCTACTATGATTTATGCTCAAGGTCTTGGCCCGATCAATTTACCTTTCAATCGCCATATTTCTGGTCTCATCCTAAAACATGTCAACCAGGCAACTTTTAGAGATAAGGAATCTCAAACACTCTTTGAAAGCTTAGGCAATAATATGCCTAAAAGTGAGCTTGTCTTTGACCCTGTCCTGGGCTATACCAATAAAGTTGATCATGAAATGTTTGTCAAAGACCCTTATAAAAAGACTCTTATCTTTGCCCTAAGAGGATGGAAAAACCTCTCACCTAGCCTCTTTTCTCATGCTATTGATGCACTGAGCGAGGAATATCAAATCCTACTTTTACCGCTTCATCTTGGTAGCGATGATAGCTTTGCCAAACTCATCCAAAAAGAGTGTCAAAGTCCTGTAGAAATCTTAAAAGGCAACTACACTATCGATGAACTGATGGCAATCTTTTCTCAAGCAGATGCAACCATTGCCATGAGACTACATGGACTCATCATGGCAGCAGCACAAAAAAAACCACTACTTGCCCTAAGCTATGATCCAAAATGTGCGAGTTTTATGCACATGATAGGTAATCCTAATAGTATTGACTTAGACATCCTCACCACAGAAAATCTTATTTATCACATCAAGCATCACTTATTTACCGCTCAAACTTATCAAGAAAACCTAGCCAACTATCAACAAAGTGCACATGAATCTGCAAGAATTGCTCTCAATTTGTTAAAATAATCATTTTTATTCTTGCTATCAAAACATAAAACCATTAAAATTATAAGGAATATTTTATAGGAGGGAAGTCATGCTCACTAGCATCTTGTGGGCACTTGGGTTGAGTTTTATCTTTAGCTTTCTTTTAGTGCCTGTTGCTAAGCGTCTTGCCTTTCTCTTAGGCGCAGTAGATAAACCCAATGCTCGAAAAGTACATCAAAAAATTATGCCACGGCTAGGTGGCGTCTCCATCTTTTGTGGATTTTGGCTCGCACTCTTTTTGACCATAGAAAATCATCGAGTGCTTTTACCTTTCTTTGCCGGTGCCTTAGTCCTTTTTGTTGTCGGTGTGATTGATGACATGAAAGAACTCCCTGCAAAAGTTAAACTATTTGGTCAGATTATCGCTGCCAGTATCGTTGCTATCTTTGGTACACGTATCGACTATGTGACCAATGTCTTTAATTATGAAGGCAATATCCTGCCTCTAGCAGAATGGTTTGCTATCCCTCTGACGATTATTTGGATTATCGGTATCATTAATGCTATTAACCTCATTGATGGACTAGATGGTTTAGCCAGTGGTCTTTCTGCTATTGCAGCCTTGACAATGGGTATCTTAGCGTTTTTTAATAAAGATATCCTCCTTGCAGTGATTCTTTTCGCCTTGCTTGGTGCTTCCTTGGGTTTTTTGCCTTACAACTTCAATCCCGCCTCTATTTTTATGGGCGATACGGGTTCGATGTTTCTTGGTTATGCCTTAGGTGTCAGCTCGCTCATGGCAGCTGCAAAAAGTCTAACTTTTATTAGTGTCTGTATCCCAATTTTAATCCTGGGTGTTCCTATATTTGATACTTTATTTGCCATTGTTCGGCGAATGCTTTCTGGTAAACCTATTTTTGAAGCAGATAAAGCACACCTGCACCACCAGTTTCTAAAGCGTGGTTTTAGCCACAAAAGAACAGTCTTAACCATCTACGCCCTCTCAGCTGGGCTTTCAGTAAGCGCCCTTATCCTAAGCGCCCTTACCACTCAAAAAGGCTTTTTCTTTATTGTGATTATTCTAACCACCATCATCTTAGGTGCGGGCAAACTCGATATATTGGGAAAGAATAGCCAAGTTAAGGAGGAAAAGAATGAATAAGAAGAATATTTTTTTAGGGATTGTGTTTGCGATCGGTGTAGGTATTGTTTTTGGGGTCATCATTGGTGCTGCTAGTGGACTCTTTAATTCAAATAGCTTAAATGGTGATGCCAAACCAGGTGTTACCACGACCAATACGGATGAAACCCCTATTAAAAATGGCCTAGAAGATGAAACAGAAAGCCAAATTGAAAATAAAAACAACTCAAGCTCTTCTTCTAGCAGTTCAAGTACATCTAACAGTAGCACAAGTACCACTGGTCAAAATGGAAGCTCTACGACTTCTACTTCTACAGCGCAACCAACCATAGAACAACCTAAAACAACTCAAAATCAAACAACCGCAACTACCACCCAAAACACAACAACACAAACACCGCAAACACCGGCGCAAAGCACCCGTAATGGCGTCGTTGCCACAGGTAATGGCGCTAGCTTAAATGTCCGTTCTAGCTCTGATCCAAACTCTGCTATTATTAGCCAAGCTAGTGATGGTAGTGGACTGACCCTATACGAAAGCGCTAATGGCATGGTACGTGTCGTCACCGCAAATGGGGTAGAAGGTTGGGTCTCTGAACAATATGTCGCTGGTTAAACTTAGTCAAAAAAAGAAGATGGCACTCGCCATCTTCTTTTTTTGTTCCAAATCCCTAAAGCACTTTTAGCCGTCAACTATTTTTATCAGTCTTTTCACTGGGTATACAAGGAGTAATATAACTGATTAAGGAGAGAAAATACAATGACATTTATAGATGCTTTACAAAAAAGACATTCCGAATACGCCCTTGAAAAAGACCCAAGTCTTGATAAAGAGCAAGTAAAAGCCCTAATTGGGGAGGTTCTTGACCTCACTCCAGATGCTTTTAATATGCAGTCTCAACGCCTCATCCTCCTTTTTGACCAAGCAAGTGAGGATTTTTGGGATGAGGTCAATGCCACCTATGACAATAAACTTGACAAAGAAAAATTGGCCGGTTTCAAGAGGGCAAATGGCACAATCCTTTATTTTATTGACCAAAAGACAGTTCATAACCTCGGAGAGTCTTTTCCTCTTTATAAAGATGCTTTTAGCCTCTATGCTACCCATGCCAATGGTATGGCACAAATCAATATCTGGAATGCCCTTACTACCCTTAATTTAGGCGCTAGCCTACAACATTATGGCCCTGCCATAGAGACTTGGGTCAAGGAACGCTATCAAGTCCCAGAAGACTATCAACTCGTTGCCCAAATGCCTTTTGGCAAAGTCATCACCCCTGCAGAAGCAAAAGACAAACTACCACGCCAAGAAAAACTCACAGTTTTTGAAGCTTAAACTGTGGTTTTAGACTAAAAAATAAAAAATTCACCTTTTTCTAATTTTTTAAGAAAAAGTATTGACATTTAAAGCTTTATATTATATACTTTATTTCGCTGGTATTCCTAGTGAATACCTTGATGGAGGGGTTCCCGAGTGGCCAAAGGGGACAGACTGTAAATCTGTTGGCTCTGCCTTCGAAGGTTCGAATCCTTCTCCCTCCATCTTTTTTATTGTCGCGGGGTGGAGCAGTTGGTAGCTCGTCGGGCTCATAACCCGAAGGCCGCAGGTTCAAGTCCTGTCCCCGCAATTTTTTGTTTGCTGATATAGCTCAGTCGGTAGAGTGCCACCTTGGTAAGGTGGAGGTCACCGGTTCAATCCCGGTTATCAGCTTATGGCGATATAGCTCAGCTGGCTAGAGCATACGGTTCATACCCGTAGTGTCCGGGGTTCAAGTCCCTGTATCGCCATCATAATGCGACTAGAGAAAACTCTAGTCGTTTTTTTTATTTTCCACTATACTAATGAAATCAGAGGTTTTAACCTATGTTAGTACGTCCTAAAAAAGATACTTTTCTATGGCTCTGTACCCTTATAACCCTTGCTGTAACGATTCTGACACCTAGAATTAAAATTTACTCAGACTATAAAGATGACCCTGATAAGTTTATCAAAAGTAATGTGCTGAGCTATACCAACTATGAGCGAAGATTGGACAATACTTATAATACTTCATTCAAGGATGAGTTAGGCAATCACATCAACTACACTATCCGTGGCTTAATCGGTATTGAACACTTTAAAGACCTCGATTATCCCATACCCATGGCACTGACGGTTTCCACGACGAGCTGTTTTCATACCCTACCAAGGCTAACGATTGTTAATTTGAACAATAACACCTTAACCACCTACCACTTAGACTTGGAAAAATCCCAAAAAATCACCTTAGAAAAGGGAAAATACGCCCTCTTTGTCAGTGGTACCTATTTTAGTGGCACCCTCTCACTCGAAGCGTCTAGCCTTTGAGACAAGCTTGCCAAGCCACTAATTTAATCACCTTATCAAGCAATACTACCGAGGTAGTCAATCATGAAACGTTTAAGTAATAATACTGTCGCTTTTATTGTATGCACTGTTATCATATGTTATGTCCTCGCACTAATTAGACTGGATGCCATTAACATCATCGTCGAACCCCTCAATGGAATTTTTTATGAACTCACTGTCAGTCGAGAAATGCAAGATCTCAAAGAAATTCAAACTAATGTAGCTGAGTGTCAAAATGAATACCAGAGCGAAATAGGGTTTGGAAACGATCGCTTTACTATTTATTCTTTTTCGCTAAAGAGTGCAGAAAAACTTGGCACACTACATAGGCTCGATAAAGGTTTTGAAGAAACCTACACAAATTATCTGGAGCTTATTGATATGGAGCTTGTGATGGCCAAGCCGTTTAAGAAAGTTAAGTTACTTGCCTTAAAGCACATCTTAGAAAAAATGCCTCAAACAGATCAAGAACACTTGTATTACAGTCATCACATCACCTCAAGTTCTACGAAGTCATACCTTTATAATAGCGCAACAAACAAAGGCTATTGCCTGCTAATTATCATATAGATAGTGTTCATACCTTGTACATGGTATTAGCCTAACGAAAAGTCCCCCATTCAGTGAGCATCAAAATCACTGAATGGGGGACTTTTGTTAACCTTGTACCTATACAAACAAGAAAATTCTTCCTCTCCAATAGAGAAGATATATCATGTCAGACTGACCATTATAGTGTTAAATCAAGATTTGCTATGCTATTAAATAGCGCACCTAGAAATTTGAACCTTACCAGAAACCATCTTTGCAGAAGTATTTATGACATACACTATAACATCCTCATCGCCATTGATACCTTTAATCGTAAAAGAAGCATTGCCAGAATACTCATCGGACTCAAAACCATACCCCTTCGAGCCAACAGCTATCACCTTATACTGACCGCCACCAGTAACTTCAGTCAATTTTATAAAAAAAACAGCGCCATTATCTTTTAGCGCTTTATTCGCTTGGAAACGATGTTGCCAACTTTCACCAACTTGAACACTAAAATGACCTGAATAATCAGCGACATAAGGTACCATAGGGGCGACTGTATCAACTGCAACAGGCATCTGGTTACTTTCCAAAGGTGCTTTATCACCACTAAATCCACCAAACATCAAGACAAACGACATCATTACTCCCATAAATGTTTTCACCTTAAAAACCTCCTTAAATACAAAGTAGTCCGATATTCAGATAAAGGTTGATATTCCCTAAAAGTTTGCTTACGATAAAGACGACAAAGATTGAACAATCATCAGTATTTCCTCTTCTTACTTATATTTATATCGTATACCTATTAAATCTGTCAATCAAAAATACCCTAAATCCATTTTACGGATTTAGGGTATTTTTCTTTGTTAATCCACTTTCCAGATGGTTTTTTCTTTACCATCTTCTAGGGTAATGCCGATGGCTTTTAGCTCATCTCTGATTTTATCTGCTTGGGCAAAATTTTTAGAGGCTCTTGCTTCTTTTCTAAGGTCAATTAAAAGATTCATGAGTTTATCCACGAGACCATCTTCATCTGCTTTTGTTTCTAGGTTGACGCCTAAAATCTCTAAATAGGTCAAAATGCCTTGTTTTAAGGCAAGGGCTGTCTCTTTTGCCAAACCTTCTTTTAAGAGGCTATTAATTTCGCGCACTGCATCAAAAATGGCACTGATGGCTAAGGCAGTATTAATATCATCATCCATGGCACTTTCAAAGTTCGCCTTTAAGCTTGCCAAAATGGTTTCACCGGCTTGACCTTGGCCTTCTCCCTCTACTTCATCTAAGGCAATCAGACAGTTTTTAATGCGTTCTAAGCCTTTTTTCGCCACTTCGAGCTTTTCATCATCAAAATCTAGTGGGCTGCGATAATGGACGCTAAGCAAGTAAAAACGCACAACCTCCGGTCTATGCTTCTCTAGAATCTCCCTCAAAAGAAAGAAATTCCCCTTAGACTTGCTCATTTTTTCTTCATTGATGGTAATAAAACCATTGTGCATCCAGTAAGTTGCCATCTTGCCATCATGAAGAGCACAACTTTGGGCAAGCTCGTTTTCATGATGAGGGAAAATCAGGTCTTGTCCACCACCATGGATGTCAAAGGCATTGCCTAGCAAGGCTTGACTCATGGCAGAGCATTCGATATGCCAGCCAGGACGCCCCTCACCCCAAGGGGAAGGCCAACTTGGCTCATTTGGCTTGGCACTTTTCCAAAGGGCAAAATCCAGAGGGTCGTGTTTCCCCTCATCTATGGCTACCCTAGCCCCACTTTTCAAGTCCTCAATGTCTCGTCCTGATAAGCGACCATAGTCCTCATAGCTACGCACACTATAGTAAACGTCACCATTGTCTAAGGCATAGGCATGCCCTTTTTCAATAAGCCCCTCAACAAAGGCAATGATTTCTTGCATATAGTCACTGACACGAGGGTGGCTTGTCGCCGGTAAGACCCCTAGCTTTTGCGTATCTTCAAAATAGGCTTTGATGTAGCACTCAGCGATTGCCTTGGCGCTTTTTTGCTCCTCATTGGCACGATTGATGATTTTATCATCGACATCAGTAAAATTAGACACATAATTGACCTTAAAACCCTTGTAGGTCAGATAGCGTCTCAAGGTGTCAAAAAACACGATTGGACGGGCATTACCCAAATGAATGTAATTGTACACCGTCGGTCCACAGACGTAAATACTGACCTCACCTTCTTTTAAAGGCACAAAGATTTCTTTTTGTCTGCTTAAAGTATTATACAGACTGAGTTTCGTTTGCATGCTCACCCTCCGCATCTCTCTTTTCGCTCTCATACTTTGCTAGTCTCATCTCTAGGCTCTTTATTTTCTTGCGCAACTCGTACAAGCTATCCCCAATAGGATCTGGCAAATGCCCATGATCTAGCTCGGTGATTAGATTTTGTACCTTTTGTCCATCTTGACGCACGACTCGCCCTGGCACACCGACAACTGTCGCATTGGATGGTACGTGTTTTAAAACAACAGAACCTGCCCCAATTTTGACATTGCTGCCAATGGTAATATTGCCTAATATCTTGGCACCGGAAGAAATCATCACATCGTCCCCAATGGTCGGGTGACGCTTGCCGGTTTCTTTACCTGTTCCCCCTAGAGTGACCCCTTGGTAAATCGTGACATTATCGCCAATAATAGTGGTCTCACCAATCACAATCCCACAACCATGGTCGATAAAAAGTCCTTCACCTATCACAGCACCTGGATGAATTTCCACTTGGGTGAAAAACCGTGCAATCTGTGATAAGAAACGTGCTAGGGTTCGGTTCCCCCTTTTATAGAGCTTGTGAGTCAAGCGATGTACCCAAATGGCATGAAGCCCTGGATAGTTGAGCAAGATATCCAAAAGTCCTGTCGCTGCAGGATCTCTTTCTTTGATGGACTGGATGTCCCTTTGTAAACGATTTAGCATAGCCCCTCCTTATCCTCTAAGACAAGTTCCACCGGGCAATGATCAGAACCAAAAATATCCGTGTGTATGGCAGTGGTGGCGATCTTATCTTGCAAGTCCTCACTCGTTAGAAAATAATCTATCCGCCAACCCGTATTCTTTTCTCTCGCCTTAAAGCGATAACTCCACCAAGAATACACTTCAATAGTATCAGGGTGCTGATAACGCCAAGTATCAATGTAGCCATCTGCCAAAAGTCTAGTAAAAGCCTCTCGCTCTTCATCAGAAAAACCAGGGTTTTTGCGATTGGTTTTTGGATTTTTGAGATCAATTTCTGTATGGGCGACATTGAGATCTCCACAAATCACCACTGGTTTATGGGCTTTTAAACTATTGAGATAAGCTTTCCAAGCTTCTTCCCAAGAAAGGCGATACGCCAAACGCTTGAGTTTGTCTTGGCTATTAGGTGTATAGGTGGTCACAAAATAGTACTCACCCATATCGAGGGTAATCACCCTCCCCTCCTTGTCATGCTCGGCAACGCCAATACCATTTTGCACTGCCAAAGGCGCTTTTTTGGTAAAAATTGCTGTGCCAGAATACCCTTTTTTCTCAGCACTGTTAAAAAATTGATGGTAACCCTCTAACTCAAGGGTCAACTGATCCGGTTGCATTTTTGTCTCCTGCAAAGCAAAGATATCAGCATCTAAGCCGTTAAAAATATCCATAAAACCTTTTTGATAAACCGCACGGAGACCATTGACATTCCATGAGATAAATTTCATCTCTTCACTCCCTAGGCAAAAATAAACGGTGTGTTTGCCACACCGCCCATTTAGATAATTTCTTCAATCTTTTTTAAGTAATCTTCGACATCTTGAGGACCTGCCATCTTGCCAATATAACGACCTTCCTTAAAGAAGAGTACCTGTGGCACCCCATTTAAAGAAAATTCCTCCATAAGAGGCTTATCTGCCTTGGCATCCACACGATAAAGTTGGAGCTTATCTGGATGTTGCGCTACAGCTTCTTCTACATTAGGATACACTATGGCACACACTTGGCAACCTGGATTCACAAAGGTTACCAGTTTGATCCCACCTTTAGCTATTTCTTGGTGAAAAGTATCGACTGTTAAAAAATTCATCCTTCATGTCCCCCTTTGTCTTATTCCATTATCATATACCCTAAATTTGCACTAATTTGCCTCTTTTAGCTTAGCTTTGACAAATTGCACAAATTGAGCATTATAATAATCTGCTAATGTCACACCACTATGGACATCATAGTAGGGGATACTCTCCCCTAGGGCATCAGCAAAGGCCAAAAAAAGCGCCTCGCTATTCATAGCCTCACTGCCCTTTAAACCTTTGGCAACTTGTTTTAATCTATTTTCAAATAATTCAAGATGACCTTTCATAGCATTCCCACTTTCTCCCCTTTTATGCTATCATGGGGAAGATGTTTTTCTATTATTGTAACGAAATTTTATAAAAATGAAAAGAGAAAAGGACTGATTTTTATATGGCTAGAGTTCGACGCCGCAAAGATACGCCCGAACGTATCGCCGAAAGCCCCTATATCCTTACCCAAGACACCCTACTTGCTAGTCCATGGCAAGAGGTATTTGTTCAAAAAGACCTTCCCCTAATCCTAGAAATCGGCAGTGGTAGAGGACGCTTTATTACTCTTCATGGGCGATTTCATCCAGAGTTTAACCACTTTGGTATTGATATTGTACCAGAAATTTTGGTCGATGCGGTCAAAAAGCACACCAAAGGCGAAGGGATTAGTGACAATGTGAGATTTCTTCTAGCTGATGCCAAGACCTTGGTGGATATTTTTGGTGAAGCCAGTATTGCTAAGATTTATCTCAATTTTTCTGATCCTTGGCCAAAGAAGAGACATGCCAAAAGGCGTCTTACCCATCACCACTTCCTTGAAGTCTACCAACAGCTGTTAAAAGAGGATGGCGAACTCGTCTTTAAAACCGATGGTCTGCCCCTTTTTGATTTTTCCCTTGAAGAGCTAAAGGCAGCCAATTGGCAGATTATAGAAGAGATACGTGACCTCTATGCCTACTTGCCAGAAGATAACATTGCCACAGAATATGAGCGCCGTTTTGTGCGTGAAGGCCTCCCAATTTATAAATTAGTTGCAAAAAAACCTAAATCTGATTAATAAAGGTAGATTAGGGTATACTTCTCTATGACAAACAATAATAATCGTCATGTCTATCGAGAGGAGAAATAAAATGAATATTTATAAATTTAATGTCCAAACAGCAGATGGCAAGGAAGTCAGCTTAGAAACCTACAAAGGTAAGGTAGTCTTAATCGTTAATACCGCTACTGCTTGTGGCTTAACTCCACAATATAAAGGTTTAGAAAAATTAAATCAAACTTACAAAGATAAGGGCTTAGTGATTTTAGACTTCCCATCTAACCAATTCTTGGAACAAGCACCTGGCACCAATGAAGAAATCCAAACCTTCTGCCAAACCAATTACAACACCACTTTTACAACCTTTGCAAAAGTAGATGTCAATGGTGAAGATGCTATTCCACTATTTAAAGCCCTTCGTGAAGCAAAACCAGAAGATAAAGAAAATGCTGGTACAGAAGACTTTAAAAAGCTCCTTGAAGAACTCAAGCAAACCCGTGAAGGCGATGCGATCAAGTGGAACTTTACAAAGTTTTTAATTGATAAAGAAGGTAACCTTGTAGAACGTTTTTCTCCAACGGTCACCCCAGAAGAACTTGCTCAAGAAATCGAAGCACTTTTATAAGTTATCCCCACCTCAAGATGAGATAGTTTTTCCTCATCTTGAGTTTTTTTATGCATTTAATCTGCTTAATACTTCTTTCTATTACCATGATTTGAAAATCTTCGTAAGATAGCTTATAATACACTAAGCTAAATCAAACGAATATCAACCAGGGGGATAAAACATGGAAACAGAACAACTTTTAAAGTGCACACTAATCATCTCAAGCCTTACTGTCTTGGTTAGTTTAGTCCGTCTTGTCCTTGAGCTACGCCGAGATTAAAGCAGCGTTTATACAAAAAAAAGCCATTTCAATCTTGGAATGGCTTTTTTTGTATACCTTGCTTTAAAGGGCTTTGTCTAAAACAGTCAGCGCACTTAACCATCTTTCCAAATTCTCAAAATCATAATCTGATTTTAAGGCAATCCCCTCTTGCACCGTACTCGCTGGACAGCTTGCCCTATACTCCTCCATCATTTTCCCAAAGCCCCCACCACCATGGGTGCAAAAGGGAATGATGGTCTTACCCCTTAAATCCACCTGGTGCAAAAAGGTACGAATGGGTGGGGCAAAAGTCTTTAGCCAATTTGGTGAGCCTATAAAAATCACTTGTGTTTCTCCAAGGCTTTCTGCACCCTGCAACAGGGGCGGACAATAGCCTTTTTCTATCTCTGCTCTCGCCTCTTTAACAGCAGTATTGTAAGAAAAAGAATAAGGTTTTTCCGGTTTTAGCTCCCTTAACTCTCCACCAACAATCAAGGCAATATCCTTGGCTAAACGCCTTGTTAGCCCTGAATAAGAGTAAAATACAACAACTGGCTTCATCTCTTTCCTCCATGCTAAAATTTTTCTTTGCTAGTCTTTTTTAACACACTTTTTCTAGCTGATTTCCTTGGTGAGGGCTAGGATTGTCTCCTTATCCATTGACTGATTTTGTAAGCCGATTGCATAGGAATAACCATTGGCTGACCATGTTGCCAAAGACCACTTGCCATCATTGCCTTTTAGGGTAATCACTCGACCATCTCGCTTTTCAATATCTGTGCTAGCATAAGTATTGTAATCTCCACTGATGTCTTCATTACCCTTAGCCTTTCGGACATAATATCCTCTATCAGTCCCATTTTCTGCCTTATAATTTACCTCAATCATTGCTATACCATCGCCATGATAGACAAGATAAGCTACCTCATACTCAGATGCTTGGTTTTTTGGCACTATCATTTCAAAGCCTGCCAGAGAAGAGGCTACTTGAAGTGAGCCAACTTCTTGATAAGGTGTAACCTCCCCAATCATAGGAGGTGCATCCTCGGTAAAATCTGAAAGATAATACAGACTGACACCCATCACTAGAAAAGCTGCCATCGCTAAGACCACTCGCTTCATCGCTGGAAAAGTCAGCTTAGTGCTAGGCTTTTTCACCCTAGGTGTAAAGCTTAAGGCTGCTTCAATATAAGCATCATCAATCTCGCTCATCGCATACAACAGTTTTTTGACTTCTTGTGTTTTCATCTAAGGTAGCCCTCCTTTTCTAGCTTTTCCCCTAGCTGTTTTTTTGAACGTGAAAGGCTCATTTTTATCTTACTAAGGCCATAACCAGAACGCTCTGCAAGCTCCTGTAGAGAGTCGCCAAACCAGTAGCGTCTCATAAAGAGATAACTTGCCTCAGGCTTTAGGTCTGCTAAAAATGCATTTAACCCCTCTGCTAAATCTGAAGTTTCTGAAAAAGTCGCCTTATCTGGAAGTATTTCAGCCAATTCCTCTAAAACAGCTGGTATTTCGCCACCACCACGTTTTTGTGCCTGCTTTGCCTCATAAGCATCCAAGGCTAGATTTCTTGTGATTTTAGCTAAAAATGCCCTTAAAAATGCTGGTTTTTTCGGCGGAATACTTGCCCATGTTTTTAGATAGGTATCATTTTCACATTCTTCGGCATCTGCTGTATTTTTTAGTATCCCATAGGCAATAGAAACCAACAGCCGACCATATTTATCCTTTGTGGCAGTGATTGCTTCCTCTGCTCTTTTAAAGTAGAGACTGATAATTGTCTCATCTTGCATACTATCCTCTTTCTCTCACTTATGCCTTCAACTAGATAGACACATCAGCAATATCAACAAGTGTTGCCTTGCCATTAAGGTCACTATTGATTGTAACGATTGAAAACTTTCTCTTGGCGCCTAAAGTTGTTTCCCTGGCACTGCAAAATAGTGCATAATTTGTGCCAGTGGTCACTTGGCTGCCAAGATAGGCCATGGGACTATAGTAAGTGCCCTCAAAGTCAGCCATCGCCTTTTTAAAATCGGCGCTCAACTTAGGATTATCCTTTAAAGCTGGCTTACCTTGATGATACTGCCAACCACCTGTCATCCCTTCTTGAGCAGCTTGAAGTAAGTCTTTTATCCCCGTCACAGTTGCTTTACCTTCAAGATTTTCATAGACATATACAATAACATATGCTGATTTTGCTTTAGGGATGACTGCTTTTCCCTTACAGAGATAGGCATAATTTGTGCCTGCCACCACTTGTGATCCAAGGATCGCCATAACTTCATAATGACCGCCTAGAAAATCCCTCATCGCATTGTTAAATGCCTGCATTGCCTCTGGGTTATCCTTTGGTAGAGTGCTACCTTCATTCGTTGCCCAAGCACCTGAAGCAATATCGTGACTCCTCTTTGGCTGAAAGATTTGGCGCATGAGCTCCATAGGGGTCAACACGCTTTGATTGTATTCTATCATGGTATAATTCAAGTCTTTAACTTCAGGTAAATTAGAATTGGCTTCCCCTCTTTCACTCACTAAAAAACTGCCTGTTATGGAAACACTTAAAATCATAGCGACCATTCTTTTTTTCATCATAAAAATTCATCCTTTCATCTTAACATTTCTATTGATAGGTTGGTTTTTAGCTTTACTGAATTATCCTTCACCTACTAAGACGAATTTGTGGCACAAAAAGTCACACTTTTTTTAATTTTTTTTATTTTTTAGACTAGCACTAGCAAAAAAGCTAACGCACCAAGATACCTGCGTTAGCTCCTTTATCGTCAGCCTTCAAAAGCAAGGCTAAGGTCTTTGTCCACTTGTTCAGGGTAGAGAACAAGACTTCTCTCTTTTTCAATGCGATGTTCCAGACGTTGCCACAACGTTTCTGCACCCTCTTTGCCTAGGCTCACCTCATCTAAAAGATAGGCTATTTTTTTGTTGCGCCAACTTGGTAGCATATAGAAAAAGGTCTCCAAATGGGCTTGTGGTAGCACAATAATCTCCATATCACGACTTAAAGCCACCGCAAGGTCTCTTTCACTTGTGATGTGCATGAGGCGTCTTTCCTTGGTCTCAAATTGTTGAAAACTCTCTTCCCAAAAGAGAAAATCCTCCCCATCTTCCGTGATAAGCACCACCGTATCCAAAATCCCCCTTGCTTGCTTTTGACCGGTTAAAAGTTGGGCAAGGTAGTGTAGATTGTCCCTTAGTTCATCATGCCTCCCCACTTGGTAGCGGTAGCGCTTATTTAAACTCACCATCGCCAGTCCTCTCAAGGCCTCTAGGGCGAGGAAAGCGCTATAGGACGGTAGACGCAAGCTATCCGTAAAAAAGATATAGTCCAAGCAAAGGGTAAAAAAGGTCTCGACAGTCGCCTTTTGCCAATCTTCCGCAGAGGCAAAAAGAAAAGGTCGCTTTCCATTGACACAAAAAACGTTGCCCGCCTCATCTTGTGCAAACTGAAGTAGCGCCAAAGGATTTGCCTCGCCCAGTGTCCAAAATGGCAATCCATTGAGGTAAAAGACTTGTGCCTCCCCTTTTTGGTAAAGCTGCATTCTATTTTTGTGGTAGTTGGTCATCATCGGACGACTGCTGTCCACAGTGTCATCCAGATAGGCGAGGGTAAAGTCTATCCCTAAAATTGATAAGGGACGTGTCAACCACTGCTTGGAATTAGTCTCTAGTAAAGCCTCTTTTAGTGTGTCTTGTGGGTCTTCTGTCTTAGAGGCAAACATCGCCCATTCATAACTTTGGCTATCTTTCAAAAAAGCGACTAGGCTATCGAGGTCAATTGCTTGGGGCAAGTCTGCCACCTGTTCTACGGTATAGGTCAGTGCCATGTTAGTGTCTCCTTTAGTGATTTTTTTAATCATAGCAAAATCCGAGCCAAAAGACAAAACAAACACGCCCCTGGGTGCCTAGGATAAGTCTTTTTCCACCACTTCCTCACCAAATAAGACCCCAGCAGAATTTTCTGCCCAACATTTTCCTCTATCTAGGCTTAAAATAAAAGCCACCATCTTAGCAGTAATATGCTACAGTGTTTTTATCGTCAACTATTCCTACGACGGTAGGGAATTGATACTATGTTTAAATACATTCTGTCCATCATTGGGATTGTCATAGGTGGCGCAATTTGTTATTACACCATCAAATGGCTAGACAGTCCCAAAGACGACAACTAGCCTAAATAAAAAAGCGACCAGCTCCACCTGGTCGCTTTTTTCTATATTAAAATCCTATCCATCATTTGTCTAAGGACAGTATAGCACTATCGCCCCCATCACGTCAAACACACCCTCATTTTGGATAAAATAAAGATACGATAAACTTTATCCTACTATCATTTTTACTACAGAACTTTTGGCAAAACAAGTAAAAAATTCTGCCCTAGAAAAAACTGCTTGTAAATATTATAATTTTATCAATGATTTTACCATCAATTGAAATTTATGGAGGAGAAGGCATTGAGATATGTCCTTTTATTGCGTGGCATCAATGTCGGTGGCAAGCATAAGGTAGCGATGAGCGAGTTCAAAGCACTGTTATTAGAGGCAGGCTTTGAAAAGGTTTCATCTTATATTAATAGTGGCAATTTGTTTTTCAGCAGTGACCAAAATAATGAAACTTGTCTTGCCAAGATAGGTCATTTGTTAGACACCAACTACGACTTTCCTATCCCTTTTGCTTTAATCACTAAAGAGGCTTACTTAAAAGAAAGTGCTACCTTGCCTGATTGGTGGGGGCAAGCGCTAGCAAGAAAGGATGTTTTATTTTTTTCGCCTCACTTGGATAAAGCCAGTATTCTTGACTTTATCGCTAAAGCGACCTTTCACAATGAAATCGTCCATGTCGGAAAGCACGCCATATTTTGGGGCAAATATGATGAGGCAGACTACCTCAAAACGACCTACCATAAAAAATTAGTAAAGCAAGATTTTTATAAGCAAATTACCATAAGAAATAGTAATACCTTTGAAAAAATCGCCAAGATGCTTGAAAACGAAAAATAAATCTAACCTTTAAGTATCAGCAAAATACCCTACGAAAGGATAACGCTCTCTTGAAACCTCAAACTTTTACCTTCTACGGCACAAGGCTAAATGCTTGGCTAGTCCTAGCGATCGCCTTCTTTGTCTATCTATTGAGCAGTATCGTCTACTATCATCTTTTTGATCCCAATCACCAAGAAAACTCCATTTATCTCATCAGATTAATGATTGCCGTCTCTTTTATCCTTGTCATCTTTTTATCCATCCATAAGCAAAAAATAGAAGTCACAGAGGACAAGATCATTAACTATTACTTAAATGATAACTTGGTCTATACCAATATCTTGGATAATCTCTACTACATTCAAGCTGTAGACATCAAACGTGGGGCAATCGCAGATATGAAATTTTGCTTTAATGACAAAACCATCTACTTCAGTATGCCTGCCCATCTCCCTCGTTTCTATGAGCCTGGAAAGTATGAAGGGCTGTTTGCTTTCTTTATGAAAAACCTAAAACTGCAACAAAAACCCCATCACACCATCTTTGGCGTTTCCAAATATGTCTTTGTCTATTGGAATCCTCTAAGAGAAGAGAATTATCAACACTATTGTCAATCAAAAGGTAGATGTGTCATACCATGATATGACACACAATACTTAGAAAAAAGGTGAAAAATAATGCATCCATTTCTATTAGTAACAATCAAACTACTAATTGGTTTTTTTTGCAATAGTTACAACCATAAATTTATCTGGTAAAGGAAATCTAGCTCCCTCATCAGCTAGCGACCAAATAGTAAATTATGTGCTTGGTGGAATTATCGGTGGTGTTATTTATAATGAGACTATTCAAATACCCGATTTTATTGCCATTCTATGTATTTGGTGTACACTTGTTCTAAGCCTAAAGTGGATAAAGAAACATAATATAAAAGCTAAACAACTGATAGATGGCAAGGCTATGATCATTATCGATAACGGAAAAATTGATATTGATAATTGTAAGAAAGTTGGACTATCAGCCCATGATGTCGCCTTTAAACTTCGTACAAATGGTATTTATTCATCAAAGACGGTCAAAAGAGCAGTCGTCGAACAAAATGGCCAGCTAATCATAATACAAGCTGGTGAAGAAAACCCAAAATTTCCAATTATTACAGATGGTCAGGTACAAAATGATATCCTAAAAGTAATTGGTAAAGACGAAAAATGGCTTCTTAAAGAATTAAACCATCAAGGAATCAATAAATACAGTGAAATATTTTTAGGAGAGTATGTAGACAACACTTTGATTTTAACGACCTACAATAGGTAATAAATTTTCTATATCCTACCAAACTTTTATCATGTTTCTTTATTTGCTTGGGAACTCTTCCATAAAAAAGTCGCTACTATGGCTAAGTAACTTATTTGATTCAATTGAGCCTTATGGGGATAGGTCAAAATAAGTTTTGCTTCCTCTTGTAAACATGTTGATGTCATCATCCATCTTCTCCAAAAAATACGTAGACACTTTCTATAATCACATCGCATTGCACTAAAAGGTACTAAAGGCGGTTACAACGGACAATCAGATAGATTTTAATTTATTATAGATGGATACCATCATTTCGTCTTATTTTAGGAAAATAAAATGAAACATTGATAAGGAGCGAACTACCATGAAAAAACATACGGATAAAAAACAAGAATACGACAAGCAAAATGATGTTGGTTTATCTATTGGGCTTTCCACTGGTCTATCCCTCGGAAGCGCTATAGGTATCATGACACACAATATCGCCTTTTGGATTCCAATGGGAATCAGCTTAGGAATGCTCTTTAGTCTATTTTTTAATAAAAAAGATGTAAACTAAACTACGCCTGCCCTATTCTCTAAAAGAATACCTCGCCACAACAAAAAACGCCCCTTAGGGGCGTTTTTTTACTTCAATTATTTACTGGCAACAACAGCGCCTTTATAGTTTTTGTCGATAAATTCTACTGCTTTAGGGCTAACGAGAACTTTCATAATTGCCTTAGTCTTTTCGCTATCCTTATCTTCTGCACGAACAGCGATAATATTAGCATAAGTCTTTGCAGCTAAGCTATCTGCTTCTTCTTTGGCAAGGGCATCACTGAGGTTGAGACCGGCAGAAATGGCATAGTTACCGTTGATGACAGCGATGTCTACATCACCAAGAGATCTTGGAATTTGAGCTGCTTCAAGTTCTACGATTTCAAAGTTTTTAGGATTGTCCACGATGTCTTTTTTAGTCGCATTGAGACCAGCTTTTTCGTCTAACTTGATAAAGCCGTTATCTTGAAGGAGGAGAAGGGCTCTTGCTTCGTTGGTGGTATCATTTGGGACAGCAATCTTTGCCCCATCTTTTAGCGCACTCAAAGTTTCGGTCTTGCCTTTAAAGATTGCCATTGGTTCGTAGTGTACTGGGCCTGCACTGACAAGGTCAAGTTTGTTTTCTTTGTTGAATTCTTCAAGGTAAGGTAGGTGTTGGAAGTAGTTGGCATCTAATTCCCCATTGGCAAGTGCCTTGTTTGGTAAAACATAATCAGAAAATGGTACCACTTCTAGGGTATAACCTTCTGCTGTGAATTCATCTTTTAATGCATTTAAGATTTCTTCGTGTGGGCTAGGGCTAGCACCAATTTTAATGACCTTGCTTGCTTCTGTTTCTGTCTTTGCAGCATCTGCATCATTGGCATTACTACCACAACCTGTTAGTACTGTCGCGAAAAGTCCAAGGGCTAAAACACCAGCTGTTAATTTTTTTGTATTTATCATGAGTCTAACCTCGTTTCTTCTATTTATTTTATTTATTCTTTTATTCTTTTATCTGTATAGCGAACATAACGTTCACCAAGCATTTGTATAATTTGTACTAAAATAACAATGACAATAACCACAACAATCATCGTCGTAAAATCATAGCGATGGTAACCAAAACGGATTGCCACATCCCCTAGGCCTCCCGCACCGATAAAACCTGCCATAGCTGTGTAGGCAAGAATCGTTGTCAGAGAAAGGAGCATCCCATTGACCAAGGAAGGAAAAGCTTCAACGAGATAGACCTTCCAGACAATCTGCCTCGGGCTGGCACCCATAGAAAGGGCGGCTTCGATGACACCTTTATCAACCTCAAGAAGGGATTGTTCCACTACCCTAGCCACAAAAGGTGCTGCCGAAAAGGTAAGGGCAAAAATCGCCACCTTAGGGCCGATGGTCGCATGCAAAAGCAAGTCGCTTAATGGCGCCAACAAAATCATCAAAATCAAAAATGGTACCGAACGCAATAAATTGATAATGAGGCCAACAATACTGCCTAAAATAGGATGTGGTCTTAAGCCGCCCTTGGCACTAGTGATCAAAAAGACCCCTAAAGGTAGTCCAAAGAGATAGGCAAAAAATGTTGTCATAAAGGTCATCATCAGTGTCTTTAACGATTCTTCAAAAAGCATATTTACCATATCAGACACGTTGAGTCACCTCCTCGACTTGGACATTTTTTGTCTTTAAATAACTCAAGACTTTCTCACTTGATACCTCATCAGGTAATTGAATCACAAGCTGTCCAAAGGCACGACCATCAATATTTTTGGTATCTGCAAACATAATATTGACCTGTATCTTTAAATCTAGCACCATCTGACTGAGTACAGGTTCAAAAGATGAGCCACCATTGAAGACAATACGGAGCTGTTTGCCACGATTAGGGTTAAAGCTTGGTGCTTGAGCCGTGTCTTGATAGACCAAGCGCTTAGTCGCCTCTGTCTTAGGATGAGTAAAGATTTCTTGGACAGTGCCAACTTCTGCAATTTTATGGTCGGCTATGATTGCCACCCTTTGGCAAATCTCCTCGATAACACTCATCTCATGGGTAATGATAATAATGGTAATGCCCATTTTTTCGTTTAATTCTTTTAAAAGTCTCAAGACAGACTTTGTGGTCTCTGGATCTAGGGCACTTGTCGCCTCATCACAGAGAAGTACCTTAGGCTCTGTTGCCAAAGCTCTAGCAATCGCTACCCTTTGCTTTTGTCCTCCTGAGAGTTGAGATGGATAAGAATTGGCACGATCGCTTAGTCCTACAATTTCTAAAAGCTCCAAAGCACGCTTTTGGGCGTCTTGCTTTTTCATCCCTGAAATCGTCAACGGAAAGCATACATTTTCTAAGGCTGTCCTTTGCATGAGGAGGTTAAACTGTTGAAAAATCATGCCCATCTCACGGCGTACTTGACGCAAGCCCATCTGACTCAGTTGCCCAAGACTCTTATCATTAAAAATAATCTGCCCTTCACTTGGCACCTCGAGGAAGTTTAGGCAACGTACCAAGGTACTCTTACCTGCCCCACTCATGCCAATAATACCAAAGACCTCGCCTCTATTAATCTCTAGATTAATGTCCTCCAAAGCACTTATCTTCTGCCCTTTGAGATAAAACTGCTTGTACAGTGACTCTATTTTTATAATCGCCTCGCTCATATAAGCTCCTCTCGTGGTTGTAACTTTTCTAAGTCATAAGGCGTATTTTGATAGACAACGTGGTTGAGCCAATTAGAATAAAGTAAGTTTGCATGGGCACGCCACTTTACAATTGGTTCGAGACTAGGATCGTCATGAGGAAAGTACGCCTTAGGTAAGGATACACCACTTTGCGCTTTTTTTAAATCCCTTTCATACTCTTCTTTTAAAGTCAGCGCATCATACTCCATATGACCAGAGATAAAGTAATGTCTCTGGTCAGTGGTAGCTGAAAGGAGAACCCCAGCCTCATCAGATTGGGCAAGAATTTTTAGCTGAGGTAACTTTGCCAAATCCTGGGGTCTGTTTTCTGTATGTCTGGAATGAGGGGCAAAAAACTCATCATCAAAACCCTTGGTAATATCACGCACACGTAAAAGCTGATGGGAGAAAATGCCAAACATCTTTTCTTCGAGAGGATATTTTTCTACGCCATAATAATAGTAAAGGGCTGCCTGAGATGCCCAACAGATAAACAAGGTAGAATACACATTGGTATTGGCAAAGTCCATAATGGACTCAAGCTCTTCCCAATAATTCACCTCAGAAAAATCCAGCATTTCCACCGGTGCGCCAGTGATAATCATCCCATCATACTTTTGGTGCTTGATGTCCTCAAAGGTCTTATAAAAGCGATACAAGTGTGCCTTGGAGGTGTTTTTGCTCTCATGTGTGCTCATGGCAATCAAGTCAATATCCACTTGCAAGGGCGTATTACTCAAAAGTCGCATAAACTGGGTTTCGGTGACAATCTTTGTCGGCATCAGATTGACTAAGGCAAGACGCAAAGGGCGAATGTCCTGCGTTCTTGCCCTCTCCTCTGACATCGAAAAGATGTATTCTTTATCCAGTATGGCTTTGGCGGGCAAGTCTTTGGGTATAATGACAGGCATCGCAAATCTCCTTTATTTTGAATCTTATAGGCTATCTAAAGCTTGGCTTAAATCCTTAATGATGTCATCAATATGCTCAATCCCTACATTGAAACGAATCATTTCCGGACGAACACCAGCTTTTAGCAATTCTTCATCAGAAAGTTGTCTGTGGGTAGTCATCGCTGGTTGGAGTAAGCAGGTACGAATGTCCCCAACATGAACAACAAGGTTAGCGAGTTTGGTGTTTTCTGTAAACTTCTTCGCCGCTTCCTTACCACCTTTAACTCCAAAAGAAACAACACCGCTAGCACCTTTTGGCAAGTATTTTTTTGTTCTTTCATAAGATGGTGAGCTTTCAAGGCCTGGATAGTTGACCCATTCTATTTTTTCGTGGTTTTCTAAGAATTTTGCAACTGCAAGGGCATTTTCACTATGTCTTGCCATACGCAAGTGCAAGGTTTCTAGTCCTAAATTGGTCAAAAAGGCATTGAATGGGCTAAAGGTTGTCCCCATATCACGGAGTAGGCTAGCACGCAAACGTACCAAAAAAGCTGCCTTGCCATAGTTGTTATAGACGAGACCATGGTAGTCTGGATCTGGCTCACTAAATTGTGGGAATTTTTCACTTGTCCAGTCAAAAGTCCCTGCATCGATAACAATCCCACCAACAGAGGTCGCATGACCATCAATATACTTGGTGGTTGAGTGCAAGACAATATCTGCACCATGGGCAATAGGATTGCAAAGGTAAGGGGTACCAAAGGTATTATCTACGATAAGTGGAACACCAGCAAATTTTGCTAGGGCAGAGACTTTTTCAAAATCTAGGACATCAACATCCGGATTGCCAATGGTTTCTGCATAAATCCCTTTGGTGTTTTCTCTTACAAGGGCTTGCATTTCTTCTAGGCTAGCATCTGGAGAAACAAAGCTCACTTCAATGCCTAACCTTTTGATTTGGCTACCAAGTAAGGTGTGTACCCCACCATAAAGGTTACTTAGGGCGATAAAGTGATCTCCTGTTTTTGCTAGGTTTAAAAAGGTGACCAAAACAGCAGCTTGACCAGAAGAGGTCATCATCGCACCAATTCCGCCTTCAAGGCAAGCGAGTTTTTCTTCTAGATAAGCCACTGTAGGGTTACCTAGACGAGAGTACATGCTTTGAACATATTCAAGAGCAGAGAGGTCAAAGACCTTTGCCAATTCATCTGCATCGTCGTATCTGTAGGTTGTAGATTGGACAATTGGCATAATGCGTGGTTCGTGAGCCTTTGGTTGATAACCTGCCTGAACACATTTGCTTTCAGTTTGTAAAACGTTTAATTCTTCGTTGGTCATTATGACGCCTCCTCTTAGTAAATAAAAAAGGGCTATCTCTATAGAGAGATAGCCCAAAAAATGCTATTTTTACACTTATCTCTCAGACATTGTCTGCTGGATTTGGCACATTTCCATAATAGGCTGTTGCCGGGCTTCACTGGGCCAGTCCCTCCACCACTCTTGATAAATGAACTTCAACTGAAGTTTGAGCCATTATATGTTAATAATAGCCATTTGTAAAGGGCTTATTCATTAATTGTATTTATCAATGGTATTTATTAGTACGGTTTTAAAATATTTTTATTTTCTGACTTATCTAGTTTCCTTACTTTTCTATTACCTTTGAGAAAATTTAGTCTAAATAGTGCTGATTTCGCCCCTTGTCTTCATTTTTAGCCTATGATAATATTATTTTAAAGTTAGCTTATCTTCCCCCATTTTTCAAAAAAGGAGGTATGATGATGTCCCAGTCAAACAAAAATAAAAACTTGAGACTGAAAAAATTTGTTATTTTTCTTTTTAGTTTTGTATTAACTTTTTTAGTACCCATCATTTACCGCACAGAGACAAAACGATTGCGTGACCTCCAGTTTTTCTTTGAAGAGGGTACCAATGACCAAAAAATAGAGCTCATCTATTTTTTCATCCTTAGCCTCTTGCTTGTACTCGTCATCTTGACCTATCGTGAATTTTTGCTCGCAGGAGAGACTAGTAAAAACTACCTGATAATTTTTATTAGTGTTTGTCTCGTCCTCTACCTCGTTGAAATTCTCAACTTAACCCTATCCTTTTTAATCGGTGGCTATGATAATATTGGTCTTTTTAGAACCCTACGTTTTAATAGTTTTCTCTGGTTCGTTTGTACCATCCTCTATGTCAAAAACTATCTTGTCCAGCACAAAAAGTAACTACTCACAGTTCAATCATCTATAAGGAGGTCTGATGATGTCCCACTCAAGCGAAAGCAGAGACTCAAGAGCGAAAAAATTTATCCTTTTTCTTTTTAGTTTTTGCTTAGTTTTTTTGGTCACAATCATTTACCACATAGAGACAAAAAAGTTGTGTGATTTAGGGATTATCTTTGAAGAAGGTAAGGTCGCCGAAATCGTGTCACTCCTTTATTTTTTCATCCTTAGTCTCTTGCTTGCACTCGTCATCTTGACTTATCGTGAATTTTTGCTTGCAGGAGAGACGACCAAAAGTTACCTGATGGTTTTTACTAGCATTTGCCTAGTCCTCTATCTCGTTGAAATCCTCATGCTAAGCCTATCTTTTTTACTTGATAGAGATGCTTATCCTAATATTTTCAGGGATTATTTTTATCTTGATATTTTCAAAACCCTGCGTTTTAGTAGCTTTCTCTGGCTGGCTTGTACAGTTCTTTATGTCAAAAACTATCTTGCCCAACACAAAAAGTAAATGACTTTTGTCTCTTGATTATGAACTGAGCAATTAAGGAGGCATGATAATGTCCCAAGGCAAGCAAATAACACATTTTAATACTCGAGACTTGAGGGGCTTTTTACTAAGATTTCTACTCAGCCTCTCGTTAAGTGCTTTGCTGACTTTTTTATCCCTGTCATTTTTCAAAGGGAAATCACTATCTTAAAAACCATAAGGAGGTCTTTATCATGTCTGAACTTTCTCAAATCGCTCCAAGGGAAAACCAAACCCTCAAAAAATTCACCCTTTTTCTCTTTAGTTTTGTGTTGGCTTTTGCTTTCCCTATCGTTTTTCAAATCAAAACCGTGGCACTGGAAAACCAAGGTTTTTTCTGGGCACATGATTATGCCAGGGCGCTAGAAACCTTTTATTTTGTCGCTCTTGCCCTTTTGGTCTGTCTGGTGGCATGGTCTTACCACAGTTTTTTGAGGGAAAACCCTGCTACCAAGAGCTATCTGATGGTTTTCTCTGTAGTTTGTGCCCTCCTCTGTCTTTTCAATGTGCTGGTGTTGTGGGTACCCGTTTTATTTGAGCACTATGCTAGCTACTTTAAGAGCATACGCTTCGGCACCTTGCTTTGGCTCGCTTGTACCATCCTCTACCTAAAAAATTATCGCTACCACTATAAAAAAATAAGCTAGGCTTAGCCTAGCTTATTTTTTTGTCCTATGCCAAGATGGTTTTTAAATCTTCCTCTGCTGTTGTGATTGGATGGAGGTCAAAGAGTTCCACCAAGGTTGATAAAACGGTATCAGAGAAGAAGGCTGGCAAGCTTGGTCCAACGTAAATATTTTTAATGCCGAGGGAGAGAAGTGTTAAAAGGACGCAAACTGCCTTTTGTTCATACCAAGAAAGGACTAGGGTAAGTGGCAAATCATTGACCCCACATTCAAAGGCACCTGCAAGGGCAAGAGCAACTTGAACTGCGCCATAAGCATCGTTACATTGTCCCATATCCATGAGTCTTGGTAGTCCTGCAACAGTGCCAAGGTCTAAGTCATTGAAACGGAATTTACCACAAGCGAGGGTCAAAATCACACTATCTTTCGGTGCTTGACGGACAAGGTCAGTGTAGTAGCTTCTACCAGGTTTTGCCCCATCGCAACCACCAACAAGGAAGAAATGGCTGATTTGACCATTTTTAACTGCCTCGATGACTTCACCAGCGTGTTCTAAGACAGCGCCATGACCAAAGCCTGTTGGCATAACTTCTCCACCATTGGTACCGCCAAAGACCTTATCTTCTGTGTAACCACCGAGCTCAATGGCAGCGTTGATTAGGTCAGTAAAATCCTTGTGTCCATTTTCATCAGCACTGATGTGATGGGTATTTGGATAAGCGACAACAGAAGTGGTATAAATCCCTTCACGATAGCTTTCTTTAGGTGGCATAATGCAGTTTGTGGTATAAAGGATAGGTGCTGGCACACCATCAAATTCTTTTCTTTGATTGTTCCATGCTGTCCCAAAGTTACCTTTGAGGTGGGTATATTTTCTAAGCTCTGGATAACCATGTGCTGGAAGCATTTCACCATGGGTATAAACATTGACGCCCTTGCCCTCGGTTTGTTCAAGGAGCATTTTAAGGTCATAAAGGTCATGGCCTGTGATAATGATGAAAGGCCCTTTTTCCACATGGGTGGTGACTTGATTTGGGAAAGGTTTACCAAAGGTTGTGGTATTGGCCTTATCTAAAAGTGCCATGGTGTTTAAGTTTAGGGTACCACAAGCCATAAGGTTAGCGAGCCAAGTTTCGACCTCATGATCTCTTAAAAGGCTTGCCACAAGGCGATTAAATTCTTTATAGATGGCTTCATCTTCATAGCCTTGTACTAGGGCATGATGGGCATAAGCTGCTGTCCCTTTTAGCCCATAAAGCAAGGTTTGACGCAAAGAAACGATGTCTTTTTCGCCAGCAAAAAGTTTGTCATTTGGGATTTCTGCCACTGTGCTATCGAGGCTATCGACTTTGGCACGTACCTTGCTCACCCAGTTTTTGATATCTGCTTCATCAAAGTTGACATTGGTAATGGTGACAAAAAGGACTTCGATTAAAAGCTTTGCTGCCTCTTTGTCATAGTGTTTTTCGCCGGCTTCAGCAAGGCGAATGGCTTGGCAGATGAGTTCATCTTGAAGTGCAGCCACAGCAGGATTTTTACCACAGACCCCCATCGTGGTGCAACCTGTACCGCCAGCCGTTTGTTCACATTGGTTACAAAACATTTGATTTGACATAATATTTCCTCCTCTAAAATACACTCTATTATTTAACTTTAGCTTGCCACCATTATAAATATCATGTAAAGTTGTGTATGTAACTATAGTTACAAAAGGAGGTATTCTTATGATAATATCAGAAGATTTGGATTTGATGCGTACTTCTCCCTTATTTGCTAGCTGTAGTACTGATGAAATCGTAAAATTTTTGACTTGTAATTACCCAATAATTGTTTCTTATACCAAAGATGAAATCGTCCATGAGCAAGATGTTCCCCTAGAAGATATTTTACTCATTTTAAAAGGCGAGCTCATCTTAGAAAAAATGGATGTCCAAGGGAATATCCTTGTGGTAGAGACCTTAAAAAGCGGTGATGTCTATGGTCAAGCGACTGTCTTTGGTAAAGAAAATAAAAGCGCCATGACCATTCGTGCGACAAAGGCTTCCCGTGTGGCACGCTTTCCCAAAAGGATTTTTTACAAATCCTGTAGTGCCACTTGCAAGAGCCATGAAAATGTTATCAAAAACATGATGGCACTCCTTGCTGACCAAACCCAAAATTTAAACAAGCGTGTGGATTGTCTTGCCACCACCTCGCTAAAGGGCAAGGTGGCACGCTATCTCTTACAGGTTGGCAAGGACAAAAAAGAAAACGAAGCCTTTGAAATCCCCTACAATAGAGAGGAACTTGCCCTCTATCTTGGTGTCCAACGCCCTTCCCTTTCACGCACCCTAACGCAGATGGCAGATGAGGGGCTAATTAGTTATCACCGTTCTAGTTTTAAAATTTTAGACCTTGATGCCCTAGAAGACTTTAGATAGGAGGTAAGTCATGCGTATCGAACAATTGGAGTATTTTCTCATGGTGGCCAAGTATGGTTCCCTGTCGCAAGCTGCTGCCAATATCTATGTGGGACAGCCCACCCTTTCTTCTGCCATTGCCGGACTGGAAAATGAGCTTGGCAAAAAGCTTTTCAAGCGTACACGGCGAGGGATGGAGATGACCCCCTTGGCAGAAGATTTGGTACCCTTGATTGAAAAAACAGTCGAGGATTTTTATGCCATCAAAAAGAAAGCAGGGGTCAACACCGTCACCCTCTCCCATCTCCATTTATTGACTTCCAATGCGTGTAAACCCGCCTTTATCGAGGCCATCAGTCGAAGTCAGGAAATCTTCCCTTCGGTACATTTTTACCTTCATCACCACATGGCAGGGGATATTATGCGCCTCTTGCAAGAGGGCAAGGGCGTTATTGGGCTTTCTTCCTGCAATGACTATTGTCTAAAGCGTCATCGTGACTATGCCGAGACCAATGACTTGCGTTTGGTCAGTATGTACCTTGACAAGCTCTACCTCTTTGCCAGGTCCAGTAGTGATTTCTGCAAAAAAGAGGCGATTTCCTTTCATGAAATCATTGAAAACAATCTTAAAGTCGCCATTCCTACCGATCTCATCCACCAAGGTATCTTTAAAGAGCAAAGTGACCTTGCCAATATTCCTAGCCTTGTTGCCCTCGATGACCAGGCTGCTCTTTATGACTTTGTGCGTTTAAATAACAGCCTTGGGCTCACCAGCAAGCTCGCCTGCGAAAATAATTTTCTCTTTAGTAGTGGCCAATTTCAATTGATTGAATTTACCGACTACCCTATCCATATTGTGCACTACCTCGTCTATGCCAAAAATCAAACCATCAGCGATGTGGAAGCCGATATTATCCAACAAATCGAAAGCTACTACGAACGATTATCCTAAAAAAATACCTCAAGTGCCCTTTGACACTTGAGGTATTTTTTATTTTTTGTATTTTTCTTTTAAGACGGCAAGGACAAATTTTGGCAAGACTAAGGTACGTCTCCATCTTTTAGGATCAGAGAGGATACGGTACGCCCATTCGAGCTTTAAGGTCTGCACCAATTCTGGGGCACGCTTGACCTCACCACTAAAGACATCCAAGGTGCCACCGACACCAATTGCCACAGGTATATTTAAAAGCTTCTGATAGCGCAAGATAAACTCTTCCTGATAAGGAGAACCCATCGCCACCAAAAGAATATCCGGCTGTTTTTCCCTTAAGTCTGCCAAAAGAGGCTCGATGTCATTTTTGAAATAGCCATGATGCTCCCCTACAATATTGGCATTGGGGTAGCGTCTTAAGATTACCATCTGCGCTTTTTTGCTGATTCCCTCTTTACCCCCAAGGAAGTAAATCTTGTGTCCTCGTTCACCACTGGTTGCACAAAGTGCCTCTGCCAAATCAATCCCCGTTACACGAGCTTTAAAGGGTTGATCCAAGAGTTTCCCCGCCAAGAGGACGCCCTGACCATCGGCTGTGACCAAACTAGCCTGCGCAATAGTCTCATAAAGTCCTTTATCACTTAAAGCACGATAGAGAATTTCCGGATTGGCAGTGACGACATGATGACATCCTCCAGAAGCAATCAAATCATCTATTTTTTCTAAGGCTTCTAAAAGCGTTAGATTATCAATTTCTAGGTTAAAGAGTTTATTTCTCATTCTACCTCCCCTTGCACACCAATCCCATAATTCATCTCATCAATTACCGCCTTGACATTTTCCTCATTAAAGAGAACATAGCTAATGCCATTGATATAGGTATCTTGAACCGTCAGCTTATAGTGTTGAATATCATCTTTGCCAATACCAATGAGCTTAGTCCCTAACAAAACCATATCTTTAAAGCTCATATCTGTATCAACTTCTTGATAGATGACCCAAAGCACCTTAGCCGCCGTCCAAGGTTTCATTTCTCTAAATTTTTCACTGACAGCGTGCATGAATTTTTGCTGTCTTTCGATACGTCCCAAGTCCCCTCGTCCATCACTACGCCAACGTACATAGGCTAGGGCATTGTAGCCATTTAAGAGTTGTTTTCCTTTTTTTAAATTAATGTTTTCCCAAGGGACATCCATATCTGTCTCGACATCTATGGTTATCCCACCCATGGTGTCAATGACCTTTTGAAAACTTTTAAAATTGACCTTAACTGTATGGTCAATCGGAATATGAAAGTTATTTTTTAAAGTCGCAGTCAATAACGCCAAGCCACCAAAAGCATAGGAGTGATTGAGCTTATCTTCTCCATAACCCTCTATTGCTACTAAGGTATCTCGAGGAAAGGAAAGATAGGCGATTTTCTTATCATCTGGACGCACAACCATATAAATCATAGTATCGGAACGTGAAGTTTCATTTTCTCTTTCATCAGAGCCTACCAATAAGAAATGTACATTGTTTTGGGCACGTTTCATCGCCTCTGCCTGTCTTTGTTCCATTGGCAAGTTTTCCAAAGGTTCAGGTTTAAAAATGGTATTGATAGCGAGTAGACCGCCAAATACACTCCCTATAAATAGCCCTAACATTATGGTGATGACGATGATTTTTTTGATCAATCCAAGAAAAAAACGTACAATAAAAGGTTGCCTTTTATGAGAAAAAGCTTGCCCTTTACGAGGCCGCTTTGCCATATTTTTTTCACTTCTTTCTTACGATATTTCCTGCCTGTGTAAAAATGCACGTGCCAAGGTCATCTCGTCAGTATACTTGATGTCCCCGCCCATAGGTAAGCCTTGAGCAATGCGGGTGATTTTAATCCCACTATTTTTTAATAAATCATTGATATAAAAGGCAGTGGCTTCACCTTCTAGACTAGCATTGGTCGCTAAGATAAGCTCTGTAATCGCCTCATCTTGCAAACGCTTGAGGAGCTCATCTATCCTGAGATTTTCCGGGGCAATACCTTTAATTGGGCTTAGGCTCCCCCCAAGAACATGATAGCGCCCCCTAAAGGCACCACTACGCTCTAAGACCTCTAGCTCCCTTGCACTTTCAACGACACAAAGGGTACCTTTGTCCCTTGTCTCATCTTGACAAATCTTACAATACTCGCTATCGGTAAGATTATAGCAAAGCTTGCAAGGCTTTATCTTGCGCTTGGCAAAAATAATTGCCTTTGCCAAAGCTTCTGCTTCCTCATAGGAACCCTCAAGTAAATGAAACGCCAACCTAGTGGCACTCTTTCTGCCGATACTAGGCAACTTGGCAAAGGCATCAATTAAAGTTTCCAGCGCATCATTGTATTGATGGCGCATTAAAATAAGCCACCCATACCTCCAGGCATCTTCATCCCTTTAGTGAGTCCTGCCATGCGTTCTTCACTGAGTTTAGAGGCCTTAGCCATGGCATCATTGGTTGCTGCCACAATAAGGTCTTGGAGCATTTCTACTTCTTCTGGGTCAAGAATATCTTTATCAATTTCAACAGAGAGCATTTCATTGGCACCGTTGACAGTTACCTTGATGACCCCACCACCGGCACTACCTTCTACTGGTGTTTGGGCAAGCTCCTCTTGAAGTTTTGCCATGTTTTTTTGCATTTTTTGCATTTCTTTCATCATTTTTTGCATGCTCATAAATTTAGTCTCCTATCTTTTAATCGTATTTAATTTTTACTTTATCTGCCCCATAGAGTGCTTGGGCACGTTTCACACTTTCATCTATTATTTTATCATCTTTTTGAGAGGGTTCAAGCACTTCTATACGAAAGCTCCGACCTGTAATAGCTTTGATACTTTCCAGTAGTTTCTCTTGGTTGCTTTCTTTTTTGACTTCTGCCAAACGAAAATGATCCCCTTGAGGGACAGCCAAAAGCAATTTTTCCCCATCGACTTTATGTCGCACCACTCTAAAAATGCCATACAAACGAAAACTTTTTTCATCTAAATGATTCATGATTTTTTGCCAAGGCAATTGATTTTGCATGCCTTGCGCTTTCGCTTGTGTTGGGGAAGCAGCTGGTGTTGCTTGAGGAGCTACAGGTTCATTGGATGGTAGGCTTTGTGCCTTATTTGTAGTCAAACTCGCCTCTTGGCTCACTTGCTGTATCCTTGCCAAATCATTTGCATAAGTGGCAATACCCTTTTGAGCGATAATCAAGCGGCTAAAGAGCAACTCCAGTACCAGCTGCCCATTTGGTGCAGAACGCATCTGAACCATAGCTTCGCCAAAATAAGTCAAAAAGCGCTCTATCGCCATCAAACTCAAGCGTTCGACCAAAGGTGAAATGGCACTTATGGTTTCATGAGAAAAATGGCTCCCCTCTGGACGACCAACCTTTAAAGCGAGCATCCCTCGCATGAGCTCGATTAAGGCACTTAAAATCGTCTTGGCCTCTAAACCATCGGCAAAAAAAGTTTCCAATTGATCAAAAAGAACATTGTACGCCTTTGCCAAAAGATTTTCCAAGAGCTTAATGAGGTCGCTCTCATCTACCCCACCTAAAATCTTTCTAATCGCTTTTTTATCCAGTTCTCCCTCACTAAAGGAAATCGCTTGATCTAAAAGGCTCAAAGCATCTCTTAGTCCTCCTTTGGCTCTGTCAGCGATTAAAAAAAGTGCTTCATCAGTGATACTGACTCCCTCTTTTTGGCTAATCTTACGCAAATGGGCAAGCATATCTTCATTTTGGATGCGCTTAAAATCAAAACGCTGAGTACGGGAAAGGACAGTCAAGGGCACCTTATCAGGATCTGTTGTAGCGAGGATAAAAAGGACGTGTGCTGGCGGTTCTTCTAAAATCTTTAACAAAGCATTAAAGGCTTCTGTGGTGAGCATATGCACTTCGTCAATGATAAAGACCTTATACTTGGCTTGTGCCGGTGCAAAAAATGCCATTTCCTTGAGTTCTCGCATATTTTCTATGCCACGATTGGAGGCTGCATCAATTTCATAGACATCCATCATACGATCTTCTTGCATCGCAAGACAAGAGGCACAATGGTTACAAGGCTCCCCTGCCTCCAAATTTTCACAATTGACTGCCTTTGCCAAGATTTTGGCGCTACTGGTCTTGCCTGTCCCCCTTGGCCCACAAAAAAGATAGGCATGAGAGAGTCTATTTTTGATAAGGGCATTTTTTAGAATGGTACTAATGACCTCTTGCCCCACCAAATCTTCAAAGCGACTTGGGCGATAGGTACGGTAGAGTGCCTTGAAACTCATCTCAAGCCCTCCTCAAACAAAACATCAGCCAAGCGCACAAAGTCTTCAACACTTAAGCTCTCTCCCCTAGCTAAAGGGGAAATACCCGCTTTTTCAAAACCTACTTCCAAGATTTCATCTGCTAAACCTAGGGTTCTTAGAGCATTCCTTAAAATCTTTCTTCTTTGCCCAAAGCTTGCCTTGACAACCTTACGAAAAACCTTGTCATCTTTAGCTTGATAAGGTTTGGTTTCATGACGTTTCAAATGAAGCACCGCTGAGTCTACCTCAGGAGAAGGCATAAACGCCTTTCTGGAAACAAAAAAAGCTTCCTTGACCTCACTTTGGTACTGTGCCATGACACTAATTGCCCCATAAGTACGTGAGCCTGACTTGGCCTTTAGGCGTTCGGCAACCTCTTTTTGTACCATGATAACAATCTCACTGGCATGAGGTGCTTCCTCAAGTACCTTCATGATGAGTGGTGTGGTGATGTAATAAGGTAAATTGGCGATAATTTTATATGACTTGGCACCGGTTTTTTCATACACTAGCTGATCAAGGTCAAATTTTAAGGCATCGCCCTCAATTAAGGTCACAGGCCGTCCAACCGTCATTTCTTCCAAAATCGGCAGTAAGGTTTTATCCACTTCAATGGCAATCACCGCCTTGGACAAATCTGCCAAGGCACAAGTCAAGGTGCCCGCCCCTGCACCAATTTCTAAGACCACTGTCTCCTCATCAAGAGGTGCCACTCTAGCAATTTTTCCCAGCAAGGTAGGATCGGTGATGAAGTTTTGCCCAAATTTTTTCTTAAAACGAAACTGATGTGCCTTTAATCTGGTTCTAACATCCATAAGTTTCCTCCTCATGTTGTGGTAGGCGATTGAATACATCTGCCCAATATTTTTTCTCCAAAGGACTCAAAACACTCGTCTTGGTAAATAAAAAGTCCTCTTTTTGATATCTTTTTTCCAAAAAACAAACACTCGCCCCTGCTTGATAGAGGCTTTCTTCAATCAAATCACTTCTCGCATAGGCGAGTCCTATCTTCTTGCCATTTTTGGAGCGATAGGCCTTGCCCTTGAGTGTCGCTACCCTAAGCTTGGGGTAGCGTTTCTTTAGGCGCTTTGCTATTGTTTTGCCTGCGCTATCGGGATCAAAGAGGGCTATCATTGGTAGGTAGTGACTTAAAATATCCAGCTTTCTCAGACTGTCTTGACGCAAGGCCAAGCCCCCAACTTCAACCACCAAAGCATCAAAGAGGGCTTTTAGACGACTCTCATCTGCCTTGCCCTCTACAATAATCACTTCATAGAGACTCTGCATACTTTCCCCCATTTCTTGCTTATTCTACCATAAGTTGACCTTTAACGCATTAGGACTTATAAATTATCAAAAAAACTCCTATCACTCTAGTGATAGGAGTCTCGTATCTAACACTTCCTAAAGAGGGAATGAAAGTGCTATAGGTAACGGCAAAAAATTGCGCTTATTTTTCTGATCTTTCATATTTTTCCACATCATACTTGTGTTCTAAACCAACAGTGTTCCATCTTTCATTTGGATAGACACCACTATAGGTATGACCCGTACTTGCTTCGATAATATCATAATAGTACCAGGCATCTTCTGGATTATCTCTCCATTTTTGATACCCTGGGTAAAGTCCTAGGGCATCAACACCACGATGGAGCATTCTATTGATGGCATAGACTGCCTCAGCACGTGTGATTGACGCTTCTGGTCTAAAGCTATCTTGATTTTGTCCCTTTACAAGGCCATAGGCCACAGCACTCGTGATCGCTTCTCTAGCCCAATGCGTCTGTGATACGTCTTTAAAACTAATTTCCCCTGACTTTAATGGTAGAAAACGTGAGGCTAAGGCAAAAAATTCTGCCCTAGTCATGGTCTTATCAGCAAGAAAGCTACCATCTTTATAGCCTGATAAATACTTGCCCTTAGTCATAGAAGACACTGCCTTATTGTACCAATCTTTTTCACTGACATCAGTAAAAGCATTGGTCTTGGTAAAGATGGCATCTCTTTTTTTATCCACCAAAAGACGATAAAAAATAGTTGTCACTTCTGCTCTTGTGAGCTTTTCCAAGGGACGAATGGTACCATCTGGATAGCCATAAATGTATTGATAATGGTCAAGTGAAT
Source organism: uncultured Peptococcaceae bacterium (assembly GCA_938044045.1). Taxonomy (GTDB): domain Bacteria; phylum Bacillota; class Peptococcia; order Peptococcales; family Peptococcaceae; genus CALIQN01. The sequence continues at coordinate 21,867 of CALIQN010000110.1, read as the reverse complement.
TCAAATCTTTTGGTAAAACGATGCCTAGCGCAGGATCAAGCGCTTGGACTTGGCTTTCTTTTTTCGCTTTTGCTGCGGCTTGATCTGGTTCAAAAGCCTTAGGTACAAAGGTCCAATAGCCAATGAATTCTACCTTATCTCTATCTGCATAGGTGTATTCTTCGTTGTATTTCCCATCAAAAAGCCAAGCACCATTTTCAACTTGGACTTCATAATAGTCACCTTTTTTTTCTAAGTCAAGTGGAGGATCAGGGATAATCATCAAGGCTCTATCCTGATCAAAGCGACGTAAGAGAGGGAGATGGTTTAAAACTTCCGGTGGTAAGTCTGCATTATCCCCTGCTCTTAAATAACGATAGCTCACTTCTGTTTTTGAAGTCGCTGCAAAGGCCTCATTTGGCATGCCAAAGCCAAGCAAAAATCCCAGTAGTAAAATATAGGTAATGATTCGATTCTTCTTTGTCATCATTTTTCCATCATCCTCCTTTATCTTCTCTAACTCTCTACAAGATTAAAATAATTCTTACCACTTGACAAGGAAAAATCCTCAGTTTTTATATTTTTGTTTCTAATTTTATATTTTTTAAGAAAATTATTTTTAATTTTCTAGCCAGTTTTTAACCTCTGTAAAGTTAAAAAACGCCAAGTCTGCTTCTTGAACCATCAACTTCCAATTGTTTTTGCTATGGTTAGGGTCATAGAGGGCAACTGTCTTGTAGCCTGCACGACTGGCAGCACGCAAGGCAAAGATACTGTCTTCAAAGACCAAGACATTTTCTCCTGCTAGCCCTAAGCTCATGCCAGCTTGAGTGTAAAGACGTGTATCCGTTGGTTCTAGTTTGTCATTCCAAGCACTTTCTACCCCATTGAGTAAAGTAGCCAAACCTGTTTGTTTCAACAACGCCAAAGCAAGGTCGCTAGGATTTAAGGTGTAGGCTTTTAGTGCAATGCTCTTTTCCTTGAGCAGGCTTAAAACGGCCTTGGCATCTTCTTTTGCCTTGGCTTCCTTTTTGTAATAGGACTCTAATTGTCCAAGCCAGGTATAAATCATTTCACCAATGCCATCATAGACAGAATAGTTGTGCTTGATGTAGCCAGCTTGTTCTGGAAGGGTCTTTTCTTCAATAATTTCGATCAAGTCCGGACCTGGGTCATAGCCATTTTGTTTCAGATACTCAACAGCACGATTTTGCCAAAACGCTAAGGTATCAGTTAAAACCCCATCAATATCAAAGAGCATACCTTTTATTAAGCTCTTGGCATTTAAAATAAAGTCTAGGCGATTTTTTAGACGCTTGACCTCTAGCATTGGATTAGGCAAACTGTACAAGGCTTTTTTGACCAAAACACCACTTAAGCCACTCCCTGCCAAAAGAGAAACATTACTAGAGCTAATCCCGCCATAACGAAGGACTGGCACGCCTAAGGCACTAAGGGCTAGGCTTGCTGTTTTGTCCACCTCAAGCCTACCTTCTTCAAAGATCTTGCCATAAAGTAAAAAGGCTGCGCCCAAGGCCTTAGCCTCTTTTGCTTCTTCAAGACTGGTAATGACTACCCCAAAAGGTGTCTCACCTTTCGCACTTGCCTTTAAGGTGTCTAAACTAGAAAAGCATAGTCCAGTGTCAAGATTATGTGCTAACTCAAGATCGTCATAGACAAAAAAACTCACCCCTTTATCCAAGGCTTCTTTTTTTAGCAAGGTGGCATTTTCAAGATAATCTGCCTCTCCTGACTTTCTTTTGTAAATGAGTAGCCCCGCACCATTTTCCAAAATGGCACTTGTGGCACGCAAAAATTTTTCTGTTGTTAAAGTCTCATCTGTTAGGACAGCAAGACTGAAATTTTCTTTTAACATAGTAACCTCCTAAATCATTGTCTTTCATACTCATACCCATACTAGCATACCTTGCTCCAATAAAAAAGCACGCCACCGAGGTGGCGTGCTTTTACCCTCTAGTAATAAAGGTTTATTGTTCTTTCATTTTCTTCCAGGTTGTGTAACCACCATCGATATTGACAACATCGAAGCCATTTTGTCTTAAGATACGGCTAGCGATGTAACCACGGAGACCGATACGGCAGTTAACATAAACTGTCTTATCTTTTGGAATATCATCTAATTCATCACGTAGGAAGTCTACAGGAATATTTACCGCTGTTGGGTAAGTACCTGATTCAAATTCATTTTCCATGGATACGTCTAAGATGTATGCGCCTTCTTCGATAAGAGCATCAATCTTATCCCAACCAACAACTTTGATGCCATCACGGATGTTTTCTGCAATGTAACCAGCAAAGTTAACTGGCGCTTTTGCAGAGTTGTATGGTGGTGCATAGCAAAGTTCAAGGTCACCTAATTGGTAAACAGTAAGACCTGCCATAATTGCGGTTGCAATAACGTCAATTGTCTTATCCACATTTTCATAACCTACAGCTTGTGCCCCATAAAGCTTACCATTTTCTGGATTGTAAAGGACTTTAAGAGAAATTGGATGTGCACCTGGGTAATAGCTTGCATGGCTAGATGGATAGAGGTGAATGGCTTGATAGGTCTTTTTGAAGAAGTTTAACATTTTTTCATTGGTACCAGTGTTGGCAACAGTGAGGTCAAAAATCTTCGCACAAGAGCTACCAAGGGTACCTGGATAGGTCTTCTTGTTGCCAAAGACGATGTTATCTGCAACCATACGACCTTGACGATTTGCAGGACCAGCGAGGGCAATGTTTGCACTTTCTTGGTTGACCCAGTCTTTAACTTCGATAGCGTCCCCAATTGCATAGATACTAGGGTCGCTTGTTTGCATGTATTCATCAACTTTAATGCAGTTTCTGAAACCTAGTTCCAAACCAGAATCTACAGCGAGTTTGTTTTCTGAACGAACACCGATAGAAAGGATGGTCATATCAGTTTCAAATTCTTTACCACTGCTGGTACGAATAGCAGTACCATTGTTTAAGAATGCACTGATACCATCACCTAAAACAAGTTCTACACCTTTTTCTTTTAAGTGGGTGTGTACTTCTGCTGCCATTTCTGGGTCGATAGGTGCCATAACTTGGTCAAGCATTTCAATAACACGAACTTTAAGTCCAGCATCAACAAGGTTTTCAGCCATTTCAAGACCGATGAAACCACCACCGATGATGGTAGCTACCTTTGGTGCTTTTTCTTGTAAGAAGTTGTAAATTGCATCTGTATCAGGAATGTTACGTAAAGTAAAGACTCTATCTTCAGCGTCAGGAAGCCCTTCGATAGGTGGTTTCACTGGGCTAGCCCCTGGAGAAAGCACCAATACATCATAAGCTTCTTCTCTTGTTTCGCCATTTTCAAGGTTTGTCACACTGACTGTCTTTGCATCACGATTGATTGCTGTCACTTCAGTATTGACATAAATTTTCATATTGAAGCGATCTTGCATGCCTGGTACAGTTTGCACCAAAAGTTCATGACGATTTTTGATCGCACCACCAATGTAGTAAGGTAGTCCACAGTTCGCAAAAGAAACATAAGGACCTTTTTCAAACATCACGATGTCAAGGCTTTCATCTAGACGACGTAAACGAGCAGCGCAAGATGCACCACCAGCGACACCACCAACGATTAAAACACGTTTTCCCATTATTAAATCGTAACCTCCTGTCAAAAGACAAAATTTTTGCTAGCGACTGGGTCGCATAGCTTATATAGATATAATTTATTACATTATCTAAAATGATACACGCTTTAAGACAAATTTGCAAGCAAAAACCACAATTTTCCTTTTTTGTCTTTTATACATATGCAAAATAACCCCAATGACGCTATATTACGCCATCCAAGTTAACAGTCCTCTGCTCTGAAGAAACTTCCACCAGTCCAACCATCAATTGAACTCGTCCAATACTCTAGTGTAAACCAGACTTAAAAAAAGACTTCAGTCTTTAAGTGCTGAAGTCTTTTTACATGCTTTTCATATATCCCACTAACAACTATCCACCTATCCAAAAAGTTCGCTTTTTTGATAAGTCATCACCATGTATAGTGTATGAGCTATTTCCAGCCCAACCATTATTAATCCAGTTACCACTATGTTCAGCAACATAAATTTTACCATCTTGTCCTATTTCACGAATAATGGCTGAATGCACCCAATCGTTACCATCAGAATATTGTATCAACGTGCCATAAACAGGTACGCCACTAGGATATGGCGGTAAGCTTTGATAATACCCTTTAGCAAGATGATTATTGATAAGGTAGTCTCTTAAAGGCTTAACTGCAATCCAAGAGTGACTATAACTATCATCACTATTATAGTACCATACCCCTGTCTTAGTTAAGCCTCCTGCTACAGCGCTTGAGAAACAAAGTTAGTACAATCTCGTCCCTTAAAACCAAATGGCAAAATGGTGTAGTTTGCCACTATATTTGCAAATGGTTGGATAGAGATGAATAATTGGTAGTCAGCCTAAGGTATAAGCCACCTTGCCAAAAACGGAATAGAAAAAGCCACGAGGTTACGACTCGTGGCTTTTTTGTACTCTCATGAGCATTTCTGTCATTTTTGCCTATTAAAATTATACCCCAAAATTCAATTTTGTCAAAATGCTTTATCAGGATACAAAAAATACTCTTTTGTATCCTGATTTTTAGTGAGTAAGAGTCTAATGTGCAAGGGGACTAGTCCCCTTGCACCCCTTTTATTTCCTACGATTATCGAAATATATAGAGAATAAAACCAATCCATTTAACAGTAATGAAGCTTTACAAAGAATTTGTATAAAATATTCACTATACATTCCTCTTTGTATATCTACAGGTATCCAACTTAAAGTAGATATATCTATCCAAGGATTTTCTTTAAATATAGCCATACCAAGAAATAAGGAAACAACTATACTAATTAAAGTTGAGCTAATACAGGAAATAATTGAGCCTCTTCCAACTTGTGCGCTAATACCAATTATATATAATAAGATAGAAAGGTAAAAGTATTTTTTGTCAAAACAAGATGATACTACAATAATAAATGGAAAGGGTAAATAAGATATAAATAATAGATTTTTCATAATTGTTTACAATGTCCAATTAACTTTATGAACAGCCGAGAAATTATTAAGTACTCTATTATTTATGAATTCATATGGTTGAATAAAGGTTGGGGTCACAACCATTTCTTCTGTGTAATGTGGAGGGATAGGTTTTTTGACTAAAAATTTAAAATTAGCACCATTTTTATAACATTTCCACACTAATCCAGAACAATATTCATATTTTTGATTATCTAAAGTAGTTGTTATGCGATAGGTTCTATCATTTCCTCTACCTTCTATATAAAAGGTCTTTCCATACCACGATGCATTAACTGGTACACTTCTATCACCTTTGTATCGAATAACCATTGTAGAGGGGCATCTACTAAACCATTCTTTTATAGATATTAGTTCAGGGTGTCCATTATTGTATTGTGGACTAATATGAATGACGCCATTGCCTGATACTATTCCAACGTGACCTGTTAATCCATTAGAGCTAGTGCTATGTGTAACAAGGATATCACCATCTAAATAATTAAAACCATTATATCCAACACCAAATAATATAGGTTGCGTATAGTCTTGAATTTGACTAGTTTCAAACTCAGCTATTTCCCTATCTATTTTAGCCATTTCTTCATCAGATATGAATTGAGAGAAATCTTCATTAACATATTCTTCTTCGATTAAATTATACGCATAAACTTGAGAGTTTAACGAAAGTGATATAAGAATTACCATGAATAACACTAAAACTTTATTTTTCATAAATAACACTCCTTTGATTTTATATAGGGTGACTTTATTTTTCATAAAATATCACAACTTAATAGTTTATGTCAATAACTTGATAAAATAAATTTATGAAATTAATATTTTTAATATAGCTAATTGCAAATATGTGAGTAAGGAATATATAATATTTTAGCACTATTGACATATATATCTTTTATTATAAAATGTAAAAAAAATATATTGATAATATAACGTCCTAAAGAGGAGTTACTTGTGATTAATTAAGGGAGGGAAAATTTGAGCTTGAAACACCTAAAAATAGATGTTATTATTTTAGAGAAGTATTTATAGTTGGGATTAAGTTTCTAATTTCTTTTCGCCTCTTATTTCCTCTGTAAAATTACGCACTTCATAGGCTTTTCTTGGTAAGACGGCAAAAGAAAACTTCTCTTTCCATTCCTTTGGATCACTTGTTTTGGCAAGACTTTCCAGGATCCTACTTGGCAAAGAATCGGTATCAAAGATAATATTATTAAAGTACCACTTGCCATCTACTTTTTCCAGGATATAACCTTCCGACTGACCAAAAGCAACATCTACCGGATAGGCACTATCATTAAACTTTTTTTGAAGCTTCAAGCTTCGGTTGATAATCACCTTCGCCATACCATCTTTTACCATGACATCTTCTAAACTTAAGTCCATCTTATAAGAAGTCGCATTAACATCAAAATTATGAGTAAAATAATACTTTTGACGAGCATTAAGCTCTTCCAATAAGCCCTTATCTCTAGTCATCTCATCGGGAATTGGCACATCTTTTTCGATAAAGGCTAAAAACCAATACTTTCCATATTCCTCGACTAGCTTAAGTATTTCTGTCTCATCATCGTGCTTAAAAACTGCTCTTGTAAAAGGTACTAAACTTTTTTCAAACTTAACATCACCGGCATCTTCTATCACGTCTTTTAGCTCTGTATCGGTCATCATTGGCAGCTCGCTTTTAGGATCTACAGGGTGTAAAATATCCGCTAGCTCATCAGCAAAGGTCATCCCCCCTATCCCAAAGAGCAGCCCTAAAGTTAAAATCCCTATCACAATTTTTTTCATGGCACTCATCTCTTTCATAAAAATACCATCTACACCTCTTACTATAAAAATGGTACTTTTTTATTTAAAATCTGTCAACCTATGTTAATAAATTTTATTAATTCATTCAAATACCAGTTGACTTTGTTGTCCTATGTTTTTCAAATCAGGAAATAAACAAAAAGACTTCAGCCTTTAAATGCTGAAGTCTTTTTATTTTTATAGGGCTGTAATTGCCGCAAGGGTACCAAAGACTACCCCTGGTAAATTGGCAACAATGATTGGCCAGTCTTTCTTTTCTCTAAAAAAACCATAGCTTACCCACAAGATGCAGTTAATCGCTGCCACAGTTGGCTGTAAAAAGCCGCTCTTATCCCCATGGAGGTTACTGACAATCTGTGGGAAATAAGAAATGTACATGAGCATCGCTGTGCAGGTTGCTACCCAACCTAATATCGTTAACCATTTTGAATCCGTCATCGTCTTGACCTTCTTTCTAAAAAACTACCTGAACATTAAGGGACAATTAAATGCACGAGGTTCGCCTGTAAAATGCTCGAGTGGCAGGGCTAGCAAAAGCAGGTAACATTTAATTTGAAAGAAGAATAGCACAGCCTATTTTAATGGTCAATCTATTTTCTGCAATTTTTTAAATAAAATTTTTATCGTCTTCCCTTACAGCAAGCACCAATCAATCTCCTCTTGACCTACGCTTTTCAAAAAGGCATTGCACTTGCTAAAAGGCTTGGAACCAAAAAAACCACGATGGGCTGATAAGGGACTCGGGTGAGCGCTTTCAATAATGAGATGAGGCGTATCCTTGAGATAGGCTTTCTTGGCTCTAGCATTTGCCCCCCAGAGGATAAAAACAAGGGGGCTTTCTTTTTGGGCTAAGACTTTGATAATGCTATCGGTCAATGTCTCCCAACCCTTGTCTTTGTGACTAAGGGGTGTTTTTTCCTTGACAGTTAAGGTCGTGTTTAAAAGTAGTACCCCCTCTTTTGCCCAAGGCGTCAAATCCCCTGAACTTGGGTAAGGACAACCAAGGTCAGCCTCTAGCTCCTTAAAAATATTCACTAAAGATGGTGGAAAACGCATTCCCTCACGCACAGAAAAGGCAAGCCCATGGGCTTGACCCTCGCCATGATAAGGGTCTTGACCCAAGATAACGACCTTAGTCTCCTCGTAACTGGTCAGGTGTAAGGCTTGGTAGATTTCTTTTGCCGGAGGAAAAATTCTCTCCCTTGTATAGGCCTCTTTTAAAAAATCCCGTAAATTCAGATAATACGGCTTTTCAAACTCCTCTTTTAGGTAGTCCTGCCAATCATTATATAAAAATGCCATCAAAATTTCTCCTTTTTTGTAAACTTTCTCTTGAAATATGTAAACTTTTCTTTTAAGATAGGCTTTGCAATTTTAGATATGGAGGTTAGTTACCATGACAACAAACACCAGATTTTTAACCACAACTGCCCTAATGACGGTCTTAATCATCGTCGGACGCTACATCACCATCCCTTTACAACCAGTACCCTTAACCTTTCAAGCCTTTTTTGTCATCTTAGCAGGTGCCATTTTTGGCAAAAAAATCGGTGCTGCTGCTTCTGCCCTCTACCTTACCCTAGGGCTTGTCGGTATTCCTGTTTTCACCGGTGGAGGAGGCATTGGTTATCTTGCGAAACCTACCTTTGGCTACATTATCGGCTTTATCGTCGGTGGTTTTTTGGCAGGCTACCTAAAAGAGCGCTTCCAAGTTAAAAGTTTTTTAGGCTATACGCTCATTTCTTTTATTGCCCTAGTCCCAGTCTACCTTTTAGGCACGATTTATTTCTACCTCTTAAACGTTTACTTTTTAAATGCGCCACAAGAATTGAGCAAGGTTATCGCTGCCTGTATCCTTACCCCGCTACCGAATGCCTTTATCCATTCCTTTTTAATTGGACTCGTCTCTCCTAGACTGGTTCAAGCCCTTAAAAAACAAAAATTTGCCTAAAAAGCTTGACCCCTTTTCTAAAATCACTATCATTAAACCATAAGTATGTATTTTAGAAAAGGATAAGGAGAGCATCATGAGCGATTATATTTTAAGAGTTACTGCCTTTGATGGCATGATTAGAGCCTTCTTTGCCACAAGTCAAGACTGTGTTCAGACTGCTTGCGACAAGCATCATACCACCCCTGTTGCAACTGCCACCCTTGGGAGATTATTAACAGCAGGTGCTATGATGGGACTCATGTTAAAAGGTGAAAAAGATAAGCTCACCTTAGAACTCAAAGGCGATGGACCAGGAGGAAAGGTCCTCGTCACTGCAGACAATCAAGGCAAGGTTAAGGGTTTTATCGCCTATCCGGAGGCTAATGTAGCAAATAAGCCAAATGGTAAACTCAATGTCTCTGCCCTCGTTGGTAAAGGCACCTTAAATGTCATCCGTGACATGCCCTTTGGTCAACCCTACCATGGTATGGTTGAAATCGTCAGCGGAGAAATCGCCGAAGACCTCACCTATTATTTTGCCCAATCTGAACAAGTACCTTCTGCAGTTTCTCTCGGTGTCTTAGTCGCAGGTACAAAGGTTTGGCATGCTGGCGGCTTTATCCTTCAGCTCATGCCTGAGGCAAGTGAGGAAGCAACCAAGCTCCTAGAAGATAAGCTTCAAGGATTAGACTCCCTTACTACCCTCTATAGCAAGGGTGAAAGTCCAGAGAGCCTAGCAGAGTTTTTCTTTGGTGAAGTTGGTTATACCATCAACGACAAAATTCCTCTAAGCTTTCATTGCGATTGCTCTAGAGAAAAAGTGGAAAGTGTTCTCATTGCACTTGGACGCCGAGAACTTGAAGCCCTCTTAGAAGAAGATGGCAAGGCGGACTTACACTGCCATTTTTGTAATTCTAACTATCACTTTAGCGAAGAGGAACTTAAATGTTTACTCAAGGCCTTAGATTAAGCACAGCCCTTGAGATAAAACATCATCTCAACTAAGATAGTGTACAAAAATAAAATACTAGAAGTTTTAATTAGAACTTTAGTATCTAAGTCCTAAAAAACCTGTCTAAATTCCTACATTAAGCACCTAAAAGCCCTTGCCAATGCAAGGGCTTTTTGAGTATGATAGAGACAATGTCAATGAAAGGAGGGCTATAATGAAACTGCCGAAAATAAAACTATCACAGTTAAAATTACCAAAGTTAAAGCGTCCAAAATTAAGCTTTAATTTAAAGTTTAATTTTAATATCAACCGTACTTTACTCGCAAGCTTGAGCATTGCCAGTATTTATCTTTTGTATCTTATTGGCGTCCTATTTACAGGCTTTCATGGTTATGCTTCTATCAATACCTTATTTTTAGTCCTCTCTTTTGTTCAAGTGGCACTCTATGTCTTTAGTATTTACTTTGTCGTGATTTCCTTTAACAATGAGCGCCGGAAATTCGCCATTTTTAGCTTTTTTCTTGTGTTTTATCCAATCTTTATCTTCTTGGTTTCCAACTTTGCCTAAGGCGTCAATTCTTTACTAAAATTGGCGCTTTTTGTTTTTGCCTAATCATCATGATACTCTTTTCGCCTCTCACAATAATGCACCCTAAAGATTAAACCATGGAGAAAAAGGATAATTACTTGAGGCAAGAGACAAGAAGCAAGTTCAGCCCAATAGCTTATGCCCATGAGTTTAAAAGTCTCCATATAAATGAAGATGAAATAAAGGGCTAGGAGGTAGCAAAAGATAAAAAATATCTTTAGCAAGATACTCTTGTAGCGAGCTAGGATCACCACAGAGATTAGTCCTGTTATCACTGGCGCAGAGATAAAAAAGCCAATACGATCACCAATAGCTAGCCATGGTTCAATCAATCTGCCAAGATCCATTTTAGCTGGTAGAAAAATCAAAAAAAAAAAGGATAATAGTATAGAAAGACAACTAAGAAAGCAACCACTAAAAAAACCATTCTAGCAGGTGTATAGCCCTCTTTTCTTGTCCTAACAAACTTAGCCATCAATTTATACATTGCTAGCATCTCCTTCATATTACCCAAATCATTTTATCTTTATATTTAATACAAAAAGAAGACTGTTGACAAAGATGACAACAATCTTCTAACGCTTTAATCTTTACTTAGTAGTTCCATCTGCTCTACTTTTGCAACCCCAGTTTCCTGCATCTTTTTAAATTCATCATTACTTATATTCACTTTAATATGGTCGGAAATTTTTAAATCATCAAAAGATATCAAAACTATATCCAAATCTGGTTTAGAAATAAAAAGTTTACAATTTCCTCCAAATTTATACAATCAATTTTACCTGTTGAGTCGAAGAATTTTTTATCATAATCTTCTAATCCAATTACAGTTAAAATTTTATTTTTCTTATCTATTCCCAATATTTCAACATCTATCCCTAAATATACCTCTTTTTTTGTCTTTTCTTGTGAATGTGAACATGAAGTTAATGTTACTATACAAGTCAAAAACAATATGAATACAATATTCTTCTTCATATCAAATCCTTATAGACAATTGACTTATAGATAAACCTATAAAGTCCATCAGCCTGTCCATCATTTTTTACTCAAATTGCTATCGCAACACCCTATATATCCCATTCTTATACCTTTGAAGTTTCATTTTATGCGCAAATCTTTCTCTTTTTTGATAGTATTGGCTAACTAATAGTAGTCTATTATTAAATATATACTATGTCAATGCTATTTTTTTCCAAAATCTCACCTACCCATAAAAAATCTCCCTATAGAGGGAGATTTTTTTATGTGAAAATTTATTTTTAAGGAGTCATTTATAAAAAAACAGTTTTGTGATTTGTAACTTCTTTCCTTACTGTCAGTTGAGCTTATTATCTATTGTTTATAAGGGATAACACTAGGGTCATCAGTCTTATCATTGGCTCTAGCGTCCTTGGTTACCTTATCCCATATGGCTTGGTTTTTAGCATGTTCTGCGGCAATTTCTGCTTTTAGTTTTTTGGCTTGGGCAACAAGGTCTTTTTCCTTGGCTAGGACTTCTTTTTCTTTGCTATCTGCTTTCTTGTCTAGCTTTTCAAGGGCATCAAGCTCTTTTAGAAGGCTATTTTTTTCTCGATTGGTGAGTGTTGTTGAAATTTTAATCAAGGCTTTTTCATCCATGCCAAACTCATTTCTGCCGACCTTTTTATACAGTTTTTCCCAAAGGGCTTCATTTCTTTTACTGTCAAAGGCTTCGTATTGCTTATAGAGGTTGATGGCTTTAAAGGCTTGGCTGATTTTGTCATCCAGCTTGGCATTGATTTCATTTAGGGCTTTGACTTTAGGCGCTAGGGCTTTTTCTGTTTGTAAAAGCTGTTGTTTTTCTTTTTCACTTAAAACACTCAAGCTTTTAATATAGGTTTCCATGCTCATTGCCATAGTTTTATCTATCGTATTATTCTGTGTCACTGTAAATGCTGTTTTTTGATCAACTTTATTAAATTCTACTGCATTTGCTCCAAAAGCTGACATCACTGAAGAGGCGATTAAAGCACCAGCTAAGACTAAGGTAGTCATTTTTTTCATTTTCTTCACCTATCCCTTTTTTATTGAGGTCTATTATTTATAAGCGTTTCGCTTAGCTTGGTGTTAGTATAGTCCATTAATTTCGGTAAAATCACCTTAAAATCTTGGCAAAACTGTGGCAAAAATAAAAAGGTATTATCCAAACTCAGCCCAAAAGGGACATTTGGATAATACCTTTTTTTATTCTACAATTTTTATACTCTTTGCCAAGAGGGTCAAAATGTTATCACGCATTTCTATAAAGCCCTCTTCCACCTCAAGTTTTGTCTCTTTCCCATCGATTTCGTAGCGTACAGAAGAAGTCTCTAAGCTAGAAACAATAGGGGCATGTCCTGCCATGAGCCCAAAGGAACCTTTTGGGTTATCTACATAAAAGGCAGTAATTTCTTCATCAATGACAAACCCTTGAGCAGTGACACCTTGAAAACGAAAACGTTGAGCCATTATTTGGACCCTCCTAAGGTTTTCGCCTTAGCGACGGCATCATCAATCGTTCCGACCATGAGAAAAGCTTGTTCTGGCAAGTCATCATGAACACCATCTAAAATTTCTCTAAAGCCTCTTAAGGTTTCTTTTAATGGAATATATTGTCCTGGTGTACCTGTGAACTGTTCAGCAACAAAGAAAGATTGAGATAAAAAGCGTTCTATCTTTCTTGCTCTTGCGACGATAAGCTTTTCGTCTTCAGATAATTCATCCATCCCTAAGATCGAAATAATATCTTGTAATTCTTTATAACGTTGTAAAACCGCTTGTACTCGTCTAGCAATCGTATAATGCTCTTCACCCACAATGTTAGGGTCTAACATACGTGAAGTTGAATCCAAAGGATCCACTGCTGGATAAATCCCTTTTTCAACGATAGCACGGCTAAGTACTGTCGTTGCATCCAAGTGCGCAAAAGTCGTTGCTGGTGCTGGGTCAGTCAAGTCATCTGCTGGCACATAGACTGCCTGTACAGAAGTGATAGAACCCTTATCAGTTGAGGTGATACGCTCTTGCATCTTACCCATTTCTGTTGCCAAGGTTGGTTGGTAACCTACCGCTGATGGCATACGTCCCAAAAGTGCAGAAACTTCAGAACCAGCTTGGGTAAAGCGGAAAATATTATCAATAAATAAAAGTACGTCTTGGCGTTCCACATCACGGAAGTATTCAGCAACGGTCAAGCCTGTTAGGGCAATACGCATTCTTGCACCAGGTGGTTCATTCATCTGTCCAAACACAAGACTGGTCTTGTTGATAACGCCAGAGTCTGTCATTTCGACATAGAGGTCCTTTCCTTCACGAGTACGTTCCCCAACACCAGCAAAGACAGAATACCCCCCATGTTCAAAGGCAATATTACGGATAAGCTCTTGGATAAGGACAGTTTTGCCAACACCTGCCCCACCAAAGAGTCCAATTTTACCCCCTTTAGCATAAGGACAGATGAGATCAATGACCTTAATCCCTGTTTCTAGGATTTCTGTCATCCCACTTTGTTCCACAAAGCTTGGGGCATCACGGTGGATACTCCAATGTTCGTTTGCCTCAATTGGACCCATTTCATCAATAGGATCCCCGGTGACATTCATCAGTCTCCCTAAGGTTGCATTACCTACAGGTACGGAAATTGGCTGACCTGTATTTTCAACACTCATCCCACGCACCAAGCCATCGGTACTGCTCATCGCAATGGTACGCACCACAGAACCACCGATAAGTTCAGCCACTTCCAAGGTCACATGAATGTCAAATTCTGATTCGATTTCTTGGTTTTCACTGGAAATGATTAAAGCGGTATTGATTTCGGGCAATGTCTCAGCTGTAAATTCAACATCGACAACAGGCCCGACTACTTTTATAACTTTACCTTTATTCAAAGTCCTAGCCTCCTCTATTAAAGCGCATTGACGCCAGCGACAATCTCTGTAATTTCACTAGTAATCGCTGCCTGTCTTGCCCTATTGTAGCTTAGTTTCAGGGTCTGTAAAAGCTCGGTGGCATTATCAGTGGCAGCACTCATGGCTGTCATTCTTGCCCCATGTTCCCCTGCTCTTGCTTCTATCAAGGCACTCTCTATCATCACCTGAAAATAGCGTGCCAAAAGCAAAGAGAGAATTTCTTGTGGCTCTGGCTCAAAAATATAGTTAGGCAAGTAAGTTGTCTCTTGCGCATCATCTACTTTTTCTTTATCTTCTATCTGCTCACAAGAAGCAGGTAAAAGCCTAATAATTGTCGGTGTTTGACTAATCACTGAACCAAAAGCTTGATAGGCAAGATAAATTTCATCATAACGTTTTTGTAGATAGGCTTCTTTTAGCGCCTCACTGAGCGTGAGCGCATCTTCTTGCTCACCTATATCTGAAAAGTCCAAAAAAGATTGATCCACTCGCAGTCCACGACGAAGGAAAAACTCTTCTGCTTTTTTACCTACAGCAATAATACCGAGGTCTACACCAAGGGCTTTTTTCTCTTCATAAAACTCTAGTGCCTGCTTTAACAGGTGATGGTTATACCCCCCACAAAGTCCTCTGTTGGCTGTAATCACCACAAGGGCAATCGATGTTACTTCACGGATTTCTAAAAGTGGAATATCTGTAATATCTTCAACATTTTCACTTAAATTGGCCAAAAGCCTGCTCAGTTGTGTGCGATAAATATCGCCACTGCCAAGTTTGGCTTGTACTTTTCTAAGCTTTGAGGCAGAAACCATCTTCATGGCACTGGTGATTTGTTTGGTGTTTTGGACGCTTTCAATACGTCTTTTTATCTCTTTGGAACCTGCCATTTAAAACACCTTCTTTCACTAGGCTAAAAAACTTACCTTAAAGCTCTCTATCGCTGTTTTTAAGGCGTTTTCCACTTCATCGGTCAAGACACCTTCTGTTTGTAGTGGTTCTAAAACACTCGCCTTATATTCACTAGAAGCGAGGTAAGATAAGAATTCTTTTTCAAATGCTCTTATCTTGCTCACTTCAATATCATCAGTATAGCCCTTAGAAACTGCATAAATGACGGCAATCTGATTTTCTACTGGCATTGGTTGGTACTGATCTTGTTTTAAGATTTCAGTTACCCTTTCCCCTCTTGCCAAAGTTGCCTTTGTCCCTTCATCAAGGTCAGAACCAAATTGGGCAAAGGCCTTGAGTTCATTGTATTGGGCAAGGTCAATACGCAAGTTCCCAGCGACCTTTTTCATCGCCTTAACTTGAGCAGAGCCCCCAACACGGGAAACGGAAATCCCTGCATTGATTGCAGGTCGAATGCCTGAGTAGAAGAGATGACTTTCCAAGAAAATCTGACCATCGGTGATAGAGATAACATTGGTTGGAATATAAGCAGAGACGTCAGATGCTTGAGTCTCAATAATTGGTAGGGCTGTCATTGAGCCACCACCATAATTATCATCTAATTTTGCAGCTCTTTCTAATAAGCGTGAGTGGAGATAAAAGACATCCCCTGGATAAGCTTCACGTCCTGGTGGACGACGAAGTAAAAGAGAGATTTCACGGTAAGCGACAGCTTGTTTGGATAAGTCATCATAAACAATTAGGACATCTCTACCGTTAAACATAAACTCTTCCCCTATCGCTGCCCCCGCATAAGGTGCAAGGTAGAGCATAGGAGAGGCTTCAGAAGCACTGGCAGAAACAACAATGGTATACTCCATCGCCCCAAAGTTTTCTAACTTGGTAACAACATTGGCAACGGTTGATGCCTTTTGTCCAATGGCAACATAGATACAAATGACGTCTTTTCCTTTTTGATTGATGATAGTATCAATGGCAATGGCTGTCTTACCTGTTTGTCTATCGCCAATGATAAGCTCTCTTTGTCCTCTACCAATCGGCACTAAAGCATCAATCGCCTTTAGCCCTGTTTGAAGTGGCTCTTTAACTTCCTTACGTGTGATAACCCCAGAAGCAACATTTTCCACTGGACGGCTCTTGTCAGTAACAATCGGCCCCTTGCCATCAATAGGTTCACCGATAGCATTGACGACACGCCCAATTAAGGCATCGCCAACAGGTACCTCAACAATACGCCCTGTACGTTTGACAAGGTCACCTTCTTTGATATGAATATACTCCCCAAGGATGATACAACCAATATTGTCTTCCTCAAGGTTTTGTGCCATACCCTTAACCCCACCAGGAAACTCCAATAGTTCGTTTACCATGGTATTTTGAAGTCCGTGAACACGAGCAATCCCATCACCTACTTCAATTACCATGCCGACTTCACTGGCCTCTAACTTGGTATCGAAGTTTTTGATCTGTGTTTTTAAAATCGCACTAATCTCATCTGGTCTAATGCTCATAGGTTCACCTCCTGTTCATTTGCAAGTATTTTTTTGCTCATCTCTAAAAGCCTTGTCTTGTAAGATGAGTCTGAGACATAATCCTTATATTGAACTCGAATGCCTGCGATCAAGCTTGGATCCACCTTGGCATTTAGTCTGATTTTGATTTGAAATTTCTCCTCTAGATGCCTTTTAATCTTTTCTAGATCCGCCTCATCAAGGGCAAAAGCAGATACCACTTCGGCATCTGCAATCCCTTCATACTGATCAAGCAGGTCTTGATAAACTTCTTGGATAAGATAAATATAAGCTGTCCGTCTTTTTTCAATCAAAAGACAGATAAAATTGACAAGATAAGCATCTTTATCTTTAAAAACTCCTCTGGTAACTGCCTCTAATTCCCTTGTGACATAAACGCCCTCTACAAAAAGCTTCCCTAAAGAGGCGTTTTCATCCAAGGTTTCAGTCACACTAAGAAATTCCATGCCTATTTCCCTGGGACGATCGACTTCTAGTGCCAAGTCAAACAAAGCTTTAGCATAGCGCCTAGCAATACGTTCATCTAACATAGGCTACACCTCTACTCTTTGACTAAGATAATCATTGATTGCCTTTTCATGATCTTCTTTTTTAACTTCACGACCCAAAATAATACTAGATGCCTCGATGGCAAGGTCAGCTACTTCTTCTTTTAAACTCAAAAAAGCAGTCTCCTTGTCTCTGGCTAGCTCCTCTTTAGCACGAAAATGTATGGTAAGAATTTCTTTTTTAGACTCTTCAATAAACCGTGCCTTTTCTTCTTCCCCTACTTTCGTCGCCTTATTGAGGATTTCTTT
The DNA here is from genome assembly GCA_938044045.1 of uncultured Peptococcaceae bacterium. Lineage (GTDB taxonomy): Bacteria > Bacillota > Peptococcia > Peptococcales > Peptococcaceae > CALIQN01. The sequence continues at coordinate 4,362 of CALIQN010000110.1, read as the reverse complement.
GGCTTCTCTGTGGGCGTCCTGCAATGTCCTTGAGTAACACGCCTTTAACGCCTCAGCCTCTTCTTTTGCTGCATCAGCGCCTGCCAAAGTTGCTTTGACAGAAGCCTCACGCTCATCCAATACATTTAGGATAGGCTTGTAGAGAAACTTTTTGACAATAAAAAGCAAGATAAAGAAGTTTACCATCGACATTAAGACTGTTGAAAGATTGATCTCCATCTCAGACTACGCCCCCCTTTCCTAGAACTTCATGATTTACCTACATTGAACGGAGTAACATAAATGCAATCAACAAACCATAAATGGTAAGAGATTCCATAAAAGCAAAGCCTAGGATGAGGTTAGTTCTAATATAACCTTTTAATTCTGGCTGACGTGCCATTGCTTCTGTTGCACGACCTGTAGCAATACCCTGACCAATACCTGAACCAAGTGCTGCTAAACCGATTGCTAAACCAGCACCGATTGCAATAAGACCCATTGCGATTTCCATAATAAAATAAATCCTCCTTAAATTCTAATTGTCGTTAAGTTAGTTTCTTACCTCTAGTGAGAGACTTGTGTTTTTTTGAAGGAACTTGCCCTAGCACCCACAAAAAAACTAGCTATAAAGCAAATCCTCCGATAGCTTGTACTTTAATTAGTGTCCACCACTTAACGCCTCTTCTAAATAAACAGCCGTCAAAAGCGTAAACACAAAAGCTTGAATCCCACCAAACATGATGCTTAAGAGATACATCGGTAAGGGTAAAAATAGGGGCACCATACTAAATAAGATTAAAATAATCATTTCTTCCCCAAAGATATTCCCATACAGACGCAAGGCGAGGGATAGCGGTCTGGTAATTGTCTCTAAAAGATTGACCAGAATCATCGGGCCAAAGTAAAACTTTAAAAACTTTTTACCGCCATAGCGAATCCCCAATACAAAGTAACTGATGAGTACAATAAGTGCCAAAGCAGCAGTCACACTAAGGTTACTGGTCGGTGGCTTGTACCCTGGCAAATGTCCAGCTAGTGGCAGTAAGCCTACGTAGTTGGAAAAAAGGATGAGAATAAAAAAGGTGAAAAGATAAGGACCAAAGGTTCTCGCTCTTTCTCTGCCTAAAATGGATTCAAAAAAACCTATAAACCCTTCGATAGTGTACTCCAAGACATTTTGAAGTCCTGTTGGTACCATTTTCAACTTTCTTGTTCCCAAGTAGCCTATAATGCCGATAAGTGCGATAAGCACCCACATAGTAATAATCTCACTACTCAAGGTAATATAGCCATTTTCCCATACGACACTACTTTCCTCACTAACGGCGGCAAAGGCTGGCTCTGCAAACATTAACTCACTCCTTTCTCTTTTCCTGCCAACTTTCTTTGATGACACGAAAAACCAATACATTTTTATAACTCATCAATCCCAAGGCCAAACCAACTAGACTTGGAAGAGAGTGATAAACTTGATAAATAAGGCTAAAGGCAGCAACATCAATCATAAACCGACATAAAAATGCCATCTGTACGCCACCAATACTTGCTTTTTTAGCAAAAATTTTGATAATTAATCCTCCTAAAAGGGAGAGTGTAACACCAAAGAGAAAGGCAAGACAGAAGCTTACTAGGCTAGGATTCATCCTCGCCCTCCTCTCTGTCTAAAATCCTAATTTGGTCAAAGAGTACTCTAAAACTAGAAAAAATCCCCAAAATCGCACCAAGAAAAGTAAAAATAAAGCCAGTACCTAATTTTTCATCCAGAAAAAGTCCAACCTTAACAGTAATAAATAGGGAGACAGCCATAATAATGGCAAAATTAACGACAATATTCATCCCTAAAGTAAAGGCTTTGATGTCACGATTTTTTCTAAGACGTTTTGAGGGCAAGAGAGAAAAGTCTGGTATTTTGACGTCTTTTTTCTTATCCACGCGACTCTTCCTCCTCGCTAAAATGCCTACAGAAGTAAGCTTTGAGCTATCTATCCCATTATAACGAAACCTAAAATGCTTTGCAATATTCTCACTACAATTTAGCTTTCGCTTAAAAAAGCTATCTCAGCTTCAAAAAGCTAGGACTATTGCCAATTTTGGGCAGGCACCTCTGTTAAGCCTAAGAAATATTTTATCCCTTGGACAATACGCTCGGATGCTTTTCCATCGCCATAAGGGTTAATGGCTTGCGCCATCTTTTGATAAGCCTCATCATGATACAAAAGTTCGCTAACACTTTTCTTTAAGATAACCTTATCTGTACCAATTAAAACAACAGTTCCTGCCTCAATGGCTTCAGGACGTTCAGTATTATCTCTAAGCACTAAAACTGGCTTGCCTAAAGATGGGGCTTCTTCTTGTAAGCCACCAGAATCTGTCAATACCAAGTCCACTCTACTGATTAAGTGTACAAAAGGCAAGTAGTCTAAAGGTTCAATACAAAGAATTTGTGGATGTTCCCCTAAGACTTCCTTTGCCAAAGCTCTGATTTTTGGATTTTTATGCACAGGGAAGATGACATAAACCTCCTGATCGGCTTGGACTAAATCCAAGATGCCTTCAAAGGTTTGACGCATTGGTTCCCCTTGGTTTTCTCTACGGTGCGTGGTCAAAAGAATCTTCTTGGCTGGCTTGCTCAAAATCGCCTCGAGTTCAGGCGTAAAGGTATAAGGCTTATTCGCTGTCTCCATCAAGGCATCAATCACTGTATTGCCTGTCACTAAAATACTTTCAGGCTTAATCCCTTCTCTAAGGAGATTATCACAAGCTGATGGTGTTGGGGCAAAATGATAGCTGGAAAGTACACCTGTGAGTTTTCTATTGGCCTCTTCAGGAAAAGGAGAACTCATATCAAAGGAGCGTAGTCCTGCCTCCACATGGCCAACCTTAATCCCTTGATAGAAACTCGCTAAGGCACCAGCAAAGGTTGTCGTGGTATCCCCATGAACAAGTACCATATCAGGGCGTTCTTTTTTTAAAACTTCTTCCAAGCCACAAAGGGCACCTGTGGTAATATCACCTAGGCTCTGTCCAGCCTTCATTAAATTCAAATCATAGTCTGCCTCAAGTTCAAAAAGTGCCATCACTTGATCAAGCATCTCACGATGTTGGGCAGTGACAATCACCAAAGGCTTGAGCCCTGCCTCTTTTTCTACTGCCTTTACTAAAGGTGCCATCTTGATGGCTTCTGGTCTCGTGCCAAAGATAAAGGCTATTTTTTTTACAGTCTGTTCCATGGCTACTCTCCTATCGTTTTAAGTAATTTTTATCAATCAATTTTTGAATATGCTTTTCCAAAGCTTGGGATAAATCCACCCCATAATCTTCTTCTAACACATACATCATCGATACTGCCGTCTGCGCTACATCCAAAAGCTCTTCACCAAGTTTTTCTGTAACCTCAGTGTCTGAAAGTGCCACCTCGCCAGATAACCCACGAAACTTGCCAATCGCCTGAGCCAGCTCGCCAGTCTCTTCCATGAGCTTTAAGGCAGTAGATTCCAAGGTAGGGGATAGGGCATTTAAACGTGGTAGGGCAATAATCTTCTTGTCCATAATAAAAACCTCCTCACCTATATAACCCTAGTATACGTCACCTTTGCCATAACTTGCAAGATGGCTTAGAATTTGCTAGACTCAAGTTTAACTTAAGGAGAGAGATTATGAGACCAAGCTGGGATACCTACTTTATTGAAATTACCAAAATCGTGGCAACACGCTCCACCTGTCTAAGAAGACAAGTCGGTGCAGTGATTGTCAAGGATAACCATATTATTACCACTGGCTACAATGGGGCACCTAAGGGCATGGCACACTGTGATGACCTTGGCGGCTGTATGCGAGAAAAGCTCAAAATTCCCTCAGGCACACGCCAAGAACTTTGTCGAGCTACTCATGCCGAACAAAATGCCATCATTCAGGCTGCCGTCTTAGGGGTTTCCATTGATGGTGGGACTTGCTATGTTACAGACTCCCCTTGTAGCCTCTGTGCCAAAATGCTCATCAATGCCGGTATTAAACGGGTGGTATTTATCGGTAGGTATCCGGATGACCTTGCCATGACTTTTTTTGAAGAAGCTGGTGTCATTCTCTATCAATATGACAAGGGCGATGACGCCCCTAGCCAAGATAAACTTTAAAAAACTTTTTAGTTATTAATCAAAATATTTTATATAATCTTTTTAAACTGTTAAAATTAGCCTTAGTTAAGTGTTTTTAGTAAAAATAATACTCTCTAAACAATAGTTTCTTGCCTTCTAACAACTTGACAAAGTTATACATCTGTATCATACTTTTTATTGCATAATTGTTAGCTTTAGCTAATAGTTGTGATGGTGTAATTTTAATTCATTATTTTAGGAGGCTATCTTATAAAAAGTAAGTTAG
>CALIQN010000109.1 GCA_938044045.1 uncultured Peptococcaceae bacterium | reverse complement strand
TAAGGCTTTTACTGCCGGATAAACTTTTTCAGCATCTCTAGTAGAATAGGTAATATAAAGGTAAGGCATGGTTCTATCGCAAATAGCAATTTCTTTTTGTAATTTTTGGAACATTGGTCTCATCCTTTCATCGAATCTATTTTCTAATAATTATAACATAAGCATATATTATAAGTCAAAGAGAATGACTGAAAAACAATTACACGACTACCTGTATTTTTAATCCACCATCATTAGCAGCATTTCTCGTAAAACCTTACATGCCACAGCTGTCGATAAACCACTGTGATCATAATGTGGTGAAAGCTCATTCATATCGGCACCTACAATATTTAAAGCACCCAACTTCTCCAGAGCCAATTGCAACTCTTTATAAGTCACCCCTCCAGCTTCTGGCGTTCCTGTACCAGGAAAAACAGAAGGATCAAGGATGTCCAAATCAAGGGTAAAATAGACTGGCTTGCCTTTTAAGCTTTCTATCACCTCATCCAAGCCCTCTAAAGTAAAGGGGGTTAAATCAGTGTGTGTGTTGGCAAACTGCCACTCACTACGTTCTCCAGAACGAATACCAAATTGATAAATACGCCCATCACCTACCAAATCCCAAATCCTACGAATAACAGTAGCATGAGAGAGCTGTTCACCAAGGTAATCCTCACGTAAATCCGTATGTGCATCAAAATGAATAAAAACCACATCTGGATATTTTTTGATAATCGCCCTTGCCACACCTAAAGTCACCAAATGTTCGCCACCTATCATCAAAGGACGCTTATCATCCTCAAGTATTTCTTTGGTTCGCTTTTCAATAAGTGCCAAAGCTTTTGATGGCTGACCAAAAGGCAAAATTAAATCTCCACTATCAAAGATAGCATAATCTTCTAAATCCTTATCTTGATAAGGGCTATAGGTCTCTATACCATCACTTTCACTACGAATGACACTCGGTGCAAAACGTGTCCCAGGACGATAAGAAGTCGTCCCATCAAAAGGCGCACCAAAAATAACAATGCCAGCTTCATCATAACTTGATTCACAACCAATAAAACTATGACTATTCGTCAATGTTTTCCACATCTATCAACAACTCCTGAACATAATTTGGTAAATAAAATGCCCCACGATGAATATTAGGGTTATAATATTTTGTTTCAATCGCATACTGACACCACATCGTCTCATCAAAATCCTTAACAGGGTGATATTTTTTGGAGGCAAAACCAAATAACCAATGTCCTGATGGATAGGTTGGAATATGCACTTGGTAGACCCTACTTAAATTAAAACTCGCCACGATACGTTTGTGCGCTCGTTTCATTGCTAAGGCATCCTCATCATAAAACGGGCTTTCATGTTGATTGACCATAATCCCATCTTCTTTTAGCGCCTTATAACAATTACCATAAAATTCTTTAGTAAAAAGTCCTTCTCCTGGTCCAAAAGGGTCTGTAGAATCCACAATAATCAAATCATAACTATTTTCACAACGTCTAATATACTTCAATCCATCTTGAAAATAGAGATTGATTCGCTTATCTTCAAATCCTATCGCCGTTTTAGGAAGATAAGCCTTACACACTTCCACCACACGCTCATCAATTTCCACGACATCAATTTTTTCAATCTGTGGATACTTGCTTAATTCACGCATGACACCACCATCACCAGCACCAATCACTAAAACATCCTTAACATTTGGATGCACTGCCATAGGTACATGAGTGATCATTTCATGGTAAATAAACTCATCTTTTTCCGTCAACATCAAATACCCATCAAGTGCAAGGAAACGTCCAAATTCAGGTGACTCAAAAACATCAATGCGTTGAAAATCACTCTCTTCACTATGAAGTTGTTTATTGATTCGGATGGATAACTTGACATTTTCGGTGTGGTTTTCAGAAAACCATAGTTCCATCTACTCCACCTCCCAAATAACATTTAAGCGTTCCACTTGCATATCTTCCGTTCCTGTAAGATTACAGCCTTTTTCTTTAGCATATTTAATATATTCAATAATTTCTTTAGTAATCGCCTCTCCTGGTGCTAAAATCGGTATCCCCGGAGGATAACTCATAACAAATTCAGCACACACATGACCACTTGCCTCCTCTAATGGTACCAATTTTTTAGGTGCATAAAAGGCTTTTTGTGGACTCATGCAAACAATTGGCGAAATATATTCCTGTTCAAACATATCAACTTCGGTCTTTTTAAAACGTCGGCGTATTTCTGCTAAAGCACTGACAAGACGTTCTATATCCTTATCCCTATCCCCAACAGAAATATAGGCTAAGATATTACCCAAATCACCAAATTCAATTTGAATATCGTATTCATCGCGCAATAAATCATAAACTTCTATCCCAGCTAGTCCTAAACGTAAGGTATTGATCGAAAGCTTGGTACGATCAAAATCATAAACAGCATCACCATCGACCAAATCTAGACTATAGGCATCGTAGTCACCAATTTGATTTATCTCAGCTCGTGCATATTCTGCCATTTCTAAAACCCGCTTAAAGGTTGCTTTTCCCTCCATAGCAAGGTTTCTTCTAGAAATATCCAAGCTTGCCAAAAGAAGATAGGAACCACTTGTCGTCTGAGTGAGATTGATAATTTGTCTAATATAATCACAATTCATCGTTTGACTAGCTAGTAATATCGAACTTTGGGTTAAAGATCCCCCACTTTTATGAATACTCACTGCCGCCATATCAGCACCTAAGTGCATGGCTGCTGGAGGCATATTCTCCCCAAAATAAAAATGTGTCCCATGTGCTTCATCAACCAAAACTTTCATCCCATGGGCATGAGCAAGATCAATAATTTCTTTTAAATTAGAACAAATCCCATAATAAGTCGGGTTATTGACTAAGACTGCCTTAGCATTAGGGTGTTTTTCTATCGCTTCTTTAACATCCTCTATCCGCATCCCCAAAGCAATCCCTAGTCTTCTATCGGTTTGCGGATTGACATAAATTGGAATCGCACCACATAAAACCATAGCATTAATAACACTGCGATGAACATTTCTTGGTAAAATCAGTTCATCTCCAGGCTTACAATTGGCAAGTACCATAGTCTGAACTGAAGACGTCGTTCCTCCTACCATAAAAAAAGCACTATAGGCACCAAAAGCTTCAGCAGCCATTTCCTCTGCTTCTTTAATGACAGAAATTGGATGACATAAATTATCTAAAGGTTTCATAGAATTGACATCAATACCAACGCATTTCTCTCCCAGAAAAGCTGTCAATAAAGGATTGCCCTTTCCTCTTTTATGCCCAGGGACATCAAAAGGGACAACCCTATCTCTCTTAAAACGGTTTAGTGCCTCTAGTAAAGGCATTCTTGATTGATCTAGCATAACTTCTCCTAAAAAATATTTGCTCCAGCAAAAATCTCTATCATTTCACGACGTAAACCCTCAGTGATTTTATCCCTTTCTTTTTCTAAAAGGCTCAAATTCTCCACGTTAAAAAGATAATTTTGTAAATCTATATCCTTGATCATCATCTTGGTGTGGAACATATTTGACTGATACCAGTTGATATCAACAGCATCATAGCGTTTTAAAGTCTCATCAGAAATATATTCTTGAATGGAATATATAGGATGATCCATAAAAATCTTTTTACCACCTAAGTCTCTTGTAAAACCCCTTACACGATAATCCATCGTAATAATATCTGAATCAAAACTGCCTATCAGATAGTCCAAAGTTGATAAAGGTGAAATTTCCCCGCAGGTTGAAACATCAATATCTACTCTAAAAGTAGCAATGGCATTATCTGGATGACTTTCTGGATAAGTATGCACTGTCACATGACTCTTATCAAGATGTGCCAATACAACATCATCTTTACCACGATAGACTGGCTCTTCAGCAATTAAAAGTGCTGCACTTGCTCCTTGTGGTTCATAATCTTGTTTGCTTGTCATCAGTACAGTGGCACCTATCATCTCTGTTAAGTTATGCAAAATATCTGTCAATCTGTCTGAATTATACTGCTCATCTATATAAGCCACATACTCTCTTTTTTCTTGTGCTGTCTTGGCATAACACACATCATAAATATTAAAACTCAATGATTTGGTGAGATTATTAAAGCCATAAAGGCTAATTTTTTCTCTCATGCCTTCTTTACACCTCCCAAATGCTTTTATTTTTAAGGAATCAAATACCGTTTTCTTATTGATATAGCCACTTAAAGTATAACAACGCCACTTATCATCGTCAATTTAAAAAACGCTCCAATTTCTCGAAGATCTTTGTCCTAATAGCTCATTAAAAAACCATTTTTTGACATGCTCTTCTTACGCTAAAAAAGCAAGCTTGTAAACTTTTATACCATTTACCAGCCTGCTTTAAAAGCTATTTTAATTTTTTATTTTTTATCCACTAAGGTCTGTACTGCCTGAACGAGATTTTCTTTAGTTAAACCATAATGTTTCATCAGTTCATCAGGTTTACCTGATTGTCCAAAAGCATCCTCCACACCAATACGTTTTAAAAATACAGGATAGTCTTCGCTCAAGACTTCAGCGACTGCTGAACCTAATCCCCCAATGATACTATGCTCTTCTGCTGTTAGGATAGCACCTGTCTCTCTAGCCCAGTGTAAAATAAGCGGTTTATCAATTGGCTTAATAGAACTCATATTAATCACTGTCACGCTAATACCTTGCTCTGCTAAAAGCTCACTTGCCTCTAAAGCGATTGCAACCATCACCCCACAAGCAATAATTGTTGCATCAATACCTTCACGTAAGACAGAACCTTTACCGATTTGAAAAGGCTTCCCTTCCATGACATCTTCTACTTTAGATCTGCCCATACGGATGTAACAAGGTGTATCCAGCTCTGCTACTGCATGCACAATAGCCTTGGTCTCTGCAGCATCAGCAGGTACAAAAACTTGCATATTTGGTAATCCTCTCATCAAATTAATGTCTTCTAACATCTGATGAGAGCCTCCATCTTCACCTACCGTAATCCCTGCATGTGTTGCTGCTACCTTCACGCCTAAATTAGGGTAACAAATGGCATTTCTTATCTGATCATAGGCTCTTCCTGTAGCAAATACAGCAAAAGTACTGGCAAAAGGCTTTTTGCCACTAGCTGCAAGTCCACTTGCTACACCCATGAGATTTTGTTCTGCAATACCCATATTGAAAAAACGCTCTGGATAAGCTTTTTGAAAGTCTTTTGTCTTAGTTGAGCCTGAAAGGTCAGCATCTAGTACAACAACATCTTCATTGATACCACCTAATTCAACTAGTGCCTCTCCATAGGCATCTCTTGTTGCACGCATATTATCTTTCTCCTAACTCTTTTAGTGCTTGTTCTGCTTCTTCGCTATTTGGTGCTTTCCCATGCCAAGATGCATTATTTTCCATAAAGGAAACACCTTTACCTTTGATCGTCCTTAAGATAATCATTTTAGGCTTACCATTTTGATTGGCCTTGGCTTGAGTAATAGCTTCACTAATTGCCACCAAATCATGCCCATCAATTTCCACAGTCTCAAAACCAAAGGCACGACATTTTTCCTCCAGCGGAGAGGTGTCCATGACAGTTTCACAAGCACCATCAATTTGCAAACCATTCTTATCTAAAAAGGCAATAAAACGATCAAGTTTGTAGTGTTTTGCTGCCATCATCGCTTCCCATACTTGACCTTCTGCCATCTCTCCATCACCGAGAAGCGCATAAGTATACCATGAAGCCTTATCCAACTGACACGCTAACGCCATACCTACAGCACTAGAAAAGCCTAAGCCCAAAGAACCTGTAGACATATCTACACCAGGTACTTTTCGCATATCAGGATGACCTTGTAATTTATTGTCTATTTTTCTTAGGCCTAGCAAGTCTTCCTTTTCAAAAAAACCACGCTCTGCTAAGGTCGCATAAAGTACAGGAGCAGCATGACCTTTAGAGAGAACAAAACGATCCCTATCTTCCTTAGTTGGATTTTTAGGATCAATATTCATCTGATCAAAATAAAGCACGGTGAGTAGATCTGCACAAGAAAGAGAACCACCAGGATGTCCGCTTTTTGCCTCTTTAAGCATACGAATGATGCTTAACCTAATTTCCCTAGCTATCTCCTTTAAGTTGGCGTGTTTTTCCTCGTTCATATTAGCCTCCTAATTATATTATCTCAATCAGGCCCATTATAGCATATTACAGCACTGGACTAAAGCACAATTGGTGGATTCCTATAGTCACTACCATAAGGATAATTTCTTCTATCTTGGAATAGATACTGTAAATCTTGCCTTCTAATATCTAAATTGAGCATTTTTTGTCCTAGTGGGCTAAGCATTGGATAGCTTTTTGCCACAGAATTAATAATAGGCACTTGGCTACTTCTTTCCAATTGTCTTAATGCCATTTTTCCTAAACTAGATACGCCTAAAAGTCTCAAATAAGAAACCTCACTAGTCTCCTCTAAGGTATGATCACTAAGTAACCGTAATAAAAGCCTAGAAATACGTGCCTTGGTATATTGCCTTGTCTGTGCAAAATCCAAAAATTCTTCATAATCCCTTGCATCATTTAAAACTTCTTTCATCCGATTTTCAAAGCCATCACTCAAGCCCAAACGTACTGCCAACTCATTAGCGCTTACACCTAAAAGCTGGCTTTCTAAAATTTTATAATACTGTCTCATATGAGGAAATTTCCACTGTCCTCTTTGTTCTTGATAAATCGTATAAATTTCTTCTGGTACATAAGGCCGACAGGACTTACCTGAAAGCAAGGCGCCTCTAATATAGCTTGCCGGGGCTTCATGCACCAAAGCATACTCACTTTGATGAAAGACCTGACGCCTCAGTGCAAAAATACTCATACCCTTTGGTAAGTGTGATAGATATTGCATAGCCAATCTATCATTTGGTGCCTCTTTATCAGGCACATTAGTAAAAAATTGTGTTAGGGCTTCATATTGTGCTTCCCCATAGGATCGCCCACGCTTTAAAATTTC
>CALIQN010000108.1 GCA_938044045.1 uncultured Peptococcaceae bacterium | reverse complement strand
AGTCCTTCCGTAACTGCCATCACATCATCTTCATCCACAAAAGATAATTCCATATCAAGTTGGGTGAATTCCGGTTGACGATCAGCACGCAAGTCCTCATCTCTAAAACATCTTGCAATTTGGAAGTATTTTTCCATACCTGCGACCATTAAAAGTTGCTTGTATTGTTGAGGAGATTGTGGAAGGGCAAAAAATTTACCCTCATGAACACGGCTAGGTACAAGAAAATCTCTCGCCCCTTCTGGAGTACTCTTCATTAAAACTGGGGTTTCAATTTCCCAAAATTCGCTCTCGTCAAGATAATCACGCATTGCTTTAATTGTTTTATGACGAAGTCTGAGGTTTTCTTTCATTTCGCTACGGCGTAAATCAAGGTAACGGTATCTCAAACGTACGCTTTCATCAACTTCCACATCAACATCATCAGTGAGGTAAAAAGGTGGGGTTTTTGCATCGTTATAAACGATGATTTCGCTGGCCAAGACATCGACTTTCCCTGTCGCTAGCTTGTTGTTTTCCATCCCCTCAGGACGTGCAACAACCTTCCCCTTAACAGCAATCACATATTCACTGCGGATGCGTTCAGCTTCTTTAAAGCAAGCTTCTGAGGCAACTTCCGGATTTACTGCGACTTGGACAATGCCACTACGGTCACGCATATCAATAAAGATAACGCCACCATGATCACGTCTTTTTTGTGCCCAACCTGTCAAAATTACTTCTTCGCCAATAAGGCTTTCACGAATTAAGCCACATTGGTGACTTCTTTTAAGTGGTAACATTACAATCTCTCCTCTAAATAATTCACAACATCTGCCAAAGGCATACTAACTTGCTCACTACTTGCCATTTGACGCACAATAATTTCATCATTTTCTAGTTCGCTATCACCAATAATGACAGCATAACGTGCTTTTTCCCTATCGGCTGCCTTCATCTGTGCCTTTAAGCTACGCCCCAAATAATCAAGCTCAACCTTAAAGCCTTTTTGGCGAAAACTTTGGGCAAGGTGAAAATTCACCTGACTTGCCTTTTCCCCCAAAGAGACCATGTAAAGGTCAATACCTTCTTCTCTAGGAAGATTTATCCCTTGTTCCTTTAAGGTGAGGATAATGCGCTCCAGCCCTGCAGCAAAACCAATAGCTGGTGTTTCTTCACCACCACATTCACTGACTAACTTGTTGTAACGACCACCACCACAAATAGCATTTTGTCTAGAACCGACATGGTTCATAATCACTTCAAAAGCCGTACGTGTGTAATAATCGAGTCCTCTGACTAAGGTATGGTCGACTTGATAGTCAACCCCTTCTGCGTCCAGATAGCCTCGCACCTGTTCGAAGTGGGTCTGACACGCTGTGCAAGCATGATCCAGGGTAGTTGGTGCCTCTTGTACCAGACGCTTACAACCTTCTTCTTTACAGTCCAACACACGAAGAGGATTTTCCACAAGACGTCTTTGGCATGTCGGACAAAGTTCTTCTTTTTTATCCTCAAAATATGCCCTTAATTTATCCAAATAGGCAGGACGGCAATTGTCACAACCTACCGTATTGAGCTTGACTGCCAGACTTTTCAATCCTAACCTCGTAAATAAGTCCAAAGCAAAGCTAATCACTTCAGCATCCATCATTGGATTGTCTGTCCCTATCGCCTCACAACCAAATTGGTGAAACTGACGATAGCGTCCCGCCTGTGGTTGATCATAGCGAAACATTGGGCCAATATAAAAAAGCTTTTGTGGCAAAGCTTTCGCAAAGAGCTTATTTTCCAAATAAGCTCGCACAGCACCTGCTGTCCCTTCTGGTCTTAGGGTAAGATGGCGATAGCCCTTATCTTCAAAAGAGTACATCTCTTTTTCCACAATATCAGATGTTTCACCCACACTGCGCAAAAACAGCTCAGTGTGTTCAAAAATCGGTGTGCGTAACTCCTTATAATGATAAAGCTTAAACAAGTCCTTGATAAGCCCCTCTAAATACTGCCAGTCCTCTATCTCGCCTGGCAAAAAATCGTTTGTCCCTCTTGGTTTCGTCGTTAACATTTATCCTTCTCCTATGGCACTTCACAAAAAAAGCCCTTTTTTGGCAAGGACTTTTTACTTAATATGCTAGCCTTCATTTTACCTAAGGGGCTTTTCTTTGTCAATCATCCCCCTCCTCTGGCAAGGCTCTTTGATAAGCGAGATTTTCACCCTCTTGATAAAAATACACCGCCCCACCCTTAGGTGTCTGCAAAAGTGGGTAGCCAAGCTTTGCCAATCCCTCTACCACCTCTTGGTGAGGATGATGAAAACGATTGTCCACACCCGCAGAAGCCACTACAAGTTTTGGGTGATACTTGTTATAAAATGCCTCATCCCATGAATTTTTACTCCCATGGTGAGGGGCTAACAAAACATCCACCTTACTAGAAAAAGGGATTTCTTCCAAAGCCCTCCCCTCAGTATCTCCTGGAAATAAATAATTGATGCCCTCATCACAAAGGAGGGCGACCACCTCATGAGAATTTGGTGCCTCAATTTGATCAATCAGTGCCAAATCCAGACTTTCACTATCAGTCAGGGCTAGATGAGATTGCCCCTCTATAAAATGCACCTTAGTTGCCTTATCCGAAAGATAGTAAGGCAAGTCCTTTAAATGCTCTGAATGCTCAAAAGCATACTGACTTAAAACAAGATGGCCTACTTTAAAATCTCGCAAAAGATGATACAAGCCACCCACATGATCCTGATCCCCATGGCTCAAAATAATTGCCTCTATCTCATCAACACCCCTATAGCGCAAATCACTCGCCAAGGTATCCTTTGAGGTCCCTGTATCAAAAACAAGCCATTTGCCATTGCTCAGTTGATAGGTCGCCCCAGAACCTTGACCCACATCAAGCACTGAAAGACTCAATGCCTTTGGTGGTGTTGTTGGCAAGCTAAAGGCTAGGCATAAAAAGACTAGTCCCATACCCATCGCTAGCCTTATCTTTTTTGACCTTAAGACATAGTATAAGACAAAAAGAAAAAGCCCATAGCCCAAAAGCCAAAGCAAGCTTGGGGTACCGACATAAAAATGTCCCGTCCCAAAAAAATGTTCCAAATGCGCCATCAAAAAAAAGATTAGTGAAATTAGTTTATCCACAAGCCAAAAGCCACAGGCACCAAGCACGCCTGATACCGTATGTAAAAGACAGCTCAAAAGTGCAAGCGGCACTAAAATGCTGAATAAAGGTACAAAAATAAGATTATAAAATACGCTAAAAGGTGTCACCAAATAAAAAAAGTAAGCGATAAGAGGTAAACTCACCAGCTCAGCCGTCAAACTAATACCAAAGGCATTCCATAATGCCTTTGGCTTTTGAGGCAAGTAGCCCCTAAGTGTTGAATTAAAAAGACCCAAGCCCAGGGCTAGAGAAAAAGAAAGAATCACACCAATATCATATAAGGCAAACGGGTTGATCAAAACCAGAACAAAAAATATCCAGCCTAGTAGCGTTGGCAAGTCTTGGTAATGCAAACATTTCTTAAGTAATAAAGCCAAAAGAATTAAGCCTGTCGCCCGAATGGCAGAGGGTACTCCACCAGCAAGCAAGGTATAGTAAATCAGTAGTATCGCTAAGGCACCTAAAAGCAAGAAATTTTTAAAAGGCAAAAAGCGAAACATCAAGAGAATAAAGAGTGCCAAAAAGCCAACATGGAGTCCGCTAACAGCAAAAAGATGCGCCAGTCCCATTTTTTGTGATAGGGCATAAAAGTCTTCTTCTAAGAGCCCTCGCTCGCCAAAAAGGACCCCCTCTAAAAACCGTGCATTCTTTGGACTAAGCTCTTTTTCAAAAAGGCTCGTCAGGTGAGCCCTTGTCCGATTCACCAGCCCAAAGATAGTAGAAGCTTCTTCTAAGTTCACACCCTCTTTTTTAGCTTTCAGCTTATAAAAAACGCCCTTACTTTTAAGATACTTTGCTTCATCAAAGCCCCCAAGGTTCCTTGCCACTTGAGGGGCAGTCAACTTCCCCTCAAAACTTAGACGCTCACCCAATAAATAATGTCTTTCATCTTGGTAAGCCTTTTTGACTTGTACGGTAAAAGGCTTCACTTCTCTACCCTCTAAGGTCTCCACACGCAAAAAGAGGGTAGGTTTTTCCTTTAGGCTACTGATGACCTTTCCCCTCACTGTAACTTCTTGATTTAAAAACGCATCATAATGATGACTTGCCAACTGGCTAACGTGCATATAGGTACAGCCCACCAAGAAAATAAGGCCATAAAGCGCTAGCCTGTTCACTCTTTTTTCTTTGGCAAGGTATGCCCCTACCAAAACGCTAGCAAGCAAAAAACACAAAAAAGTGAAGTAACCTTGACTAAAATTATCCCTTGCCAAGAGACCAAAGACAAAACTCACCAAACACGCCAACAGTACTCGTCTAATTGGATACATCTTCTCACCCCCTTACGCCTTAAAGTATACACAAAGCCAAAAAAGACTTCTACCGAAACCGACTAGCAAAAAGCAACACCATCGGTCAACTTTTCTAGTCTGTTTAAAGTAGAAGTCTTTTTTTACTTCATTACGATACGTTTGTAACTGTGAGAGGTTGCCAAATATACAAAAACATAAATCGCCACGAAACTCAATCCAACAACACCTACTGAGAGCAAAATCACATTCAATTGCCCTGCACCTAAGAGTTGCAAAATGAGCTTCAACATCTTAAACGCAAAGGCAAAGTGAACAAGTGCCACAAGTAAAGGCAAGAAAAATACCGTCAAAACCTGATGGCGAATGATACGCCCTACTTGTTTTTCATCTAACCCTAGCTTATTTAAGATAACGAAGTTAGCTCTATCCTCTAAGCCCTCAGAAATCTGCTTATAATAAATCACCAAGACAACCCCAAGGGTAAAGGTCAAGGACAATAAAATCCCAATAAAAAGTATGGAGCCGACAAGGGCATAAATACCATTTTGAAAGGCTGTTTTATCATGGAAATAAAAATCATGATTCATTCGCTCTTCTGAGGTAAACAACTGACTGCCTAACTTATCCCTAGTCGTTGATTCAAGGTCAAGTTTGGTTATTTCCTCCCGACTAAGGGTCGTATCTACCCCAATGTAGGTTTTTTTGGCAAAACGTTTGTCCCCTTGTTGATTAAAAAAGCGATTCTCATCACTTAAGACAAGGACTATTTCTCTATTCATCACTGCCAAAAGAGGGTTTGGCAGATACCTTTGTGCAACATCATCCTTCACTTCTCCTTTGATTGTCAGTGGAAGTTTATCTAACTCTAGTTGGTCTTTAGGCGAAAACTGCCCTTTATTATCATAAACCAAGACTTCATCTTTGCCCAAGGTTTTTGTATCACCTGTTAGTGCTTGATAGTCACTAAGGGCTAAAATATAAATTAGCGCCTTTGGCATTTGACTGGTTTGGTAAGCCTTATGATAGTCCCCAAGCAAGTCTATCTTATTGTCTATAATCGCTTGAGCAAAACTTTCTTCATATTTGAAGGCAGTCATTGTCTGAATAGGAACCTGTTCTTTTTTTAAGTAATTCTCTACTATCGTTTCTATCTCTGGAAGGGATTTTTCCTCTTCACCATAAAGCTCAAAGCCATAGTCATAAGGGTGACTTCTTTGCAAGGTCTTTTCAGTCCCAAGGTAGATACTGCTACTGCCTACCATCGTTACCAAAATCATACTAGATAAAATCGCTATTGTTGCTAAACCTATTGCATTTTTCTTCAAACGATAAGTCAAATTAGAAACAGCTATCATATTTTGCACTTGGTAATAAAATTTTTCACGTCGTTTGAGCCAATTAAGGAAAACATTTGTCCCCGCAATAAAGAGAAAATAGGTTCCCCCAATGACCAATAAGACAGCTACAAAAAAGAATAGAACGGCATTGATAGGGTCTTCAACAGAAAGCGCCATCGCATAGCCCAAAAGCAGGAATACTAGACCCAAAAACGCCTGAAAAAGTAAAAAACGTCCCTTCTTTTCACCAGCACGTTTTTCTTTTTTAAAATCCAAGGATGACCAAAACATCAGCCTCCTACTATTAATCAACCATGCTAAGAAAAATACAATAGACAAGAGAATAAAAGATTTCAGTAAAACAGAAAACTGAAATACAGAGGTCAATACGACTTCCATATGCATCAACTTAAGCAAAAGAGCATAAAAAAGTCTGTCCAACAAGACCCCGATACCCAAACCGAGACAAATGGTTGTAAATGAAAACAAAATACTTTCTATAGCGTGCATCATCACTAAATTGGATTTGGTTAAGCCAAGGATGCCATACAAACCAAGTTCTTGAGAGCGATTTTTTAACACCACACCATTGGCATAAAAAATAATCATCCCCACTGTAATGACCACAACCACTGTACCTAAGCTCAAAACAACCTTTATGGTATCCGCACCATAGACTTCAGAAAGAAAGGGGTTAGCTGCCAAGGCACAAAAAACATAAAAAATTGCAGAAGAAACTATTGTCGCTAAAGCAAAGGGTAAATAAAGTCGCCTATTATTCAAAAGATTGGCATAGGCTAGTTTACCAAGTAAGCCTATCATACTTGCCCACCTCCATTTGCCATCACTGTCAAGGTATCCGAAATCTGGGCAAACATCTGCCTATCCGTCTTATCCCCACGGAAAATTTGATTGTATAAAATCCCATCACGGATAAAAAGAACACGCTGGGCACGGCTGGCTGCCGTTGTCGAGTGGGTCACCATCAAAATGGTCTGTCCTTGACGATTAATTGCTTCAAAAATATCCAGTAAGGTGCTGGCAGATTTGGAGTCAAGGGCACCTGTTGGCTCATCTGCCAGAAGGAGCTCAGGCTTAGTAATCAAGGCTCTCGCCACTGCCACACGTTGTTGTTGCCCCCCTGAAAGCTCATAGGGCATTTTTTCCTTTAAGGATGTGATGCTCAGCTTAGCCAGCACTTCCTCTAGGCGAGCTTTTATCTCATGAATTGGTTGTTTAGAGAGGACAAGGGGCAACGAAATATTATCTTTAACAGATAGGGTATCCAATAAGTTAAAATCTTGAAAAACAAAACCCAGCTTTTCTCTACGATAGGTCGCGATTTCTTTGTGTTTTAATTTACTCGTATCAGTATGATTTAACCAAACCTTTCCCTCAGTCGGCTTATCTAGCATGGCTAAAATATTAAGTAAGGTCGTCTTACCTGAGCCCGACTCCCCCATAATAGCGACATATTCTCCTTTTTCAACACTAAAATGAATATCTTTTAGCGCTTCCACCTGATTGGTACGAAACCTTGTTTGATAAATTTTTCTGACATGTTGTACATCAAGTAATGGCATAATTCATGCTCCTTTCTAATTGGTAAACTTATCTTACAAAAAAAAGCATGAGGCTCGCCTTAACTTAACCTTTCAATTGGAGCGCTGAACCTTACAATTTTGTAAGGTTTCTACTCTTGGGCAAGTGTTTTTTGATTTAAACCGATACGCACTACCGTGCCTTTACCCAATTGGGAACTTAGGCTCAATTCATGACCAAGCTTTTGGGCAATTTCTCTTGAAAGATATAAGCCTAAGCCCGACGCCTTTTGATCCACTCTCCCATTAAATCCTGAAAAACCTCTTTCAAACACACGACTTAAATCACTTTTTTGGATGCCTATCCCCGTATCTTTGATAATTAGGGTTTCATCCTCTATAAAAATGTCGATTTCACCCTGTTTGGTGTATTTGATGGCATTTGATAAAATCTGCTCTAGGATAATCAAAAACCATTTCTTATCTGTAATTATGACCTTATCCAATTCGCCTAAATGAAGGCTCACCTTACCGTTGATAAAAAAGAGGGCATATTTTTTTACACTTTGCCTGACCAAGTTACCTATATTTTCTTTTTTCAGTACCAAGTCCTTATGGAAATCATCCATTCTTAAATAAGAGAGCACGATGGAGACATATTGTTCTATCTTAAACAGTTCTTGATTTAAGGCACGCACCTCATCAGAAGAAGAAAGCTCCCCTACCAAAAGCTTCACTGCAGAAATTGGTATTTTTATCTGGTGCGCCCAGAGGGTGTAGTAGTCCATAAGCTCTTGTTTTTGCACAAGGAAATTTTCTCGAAGTTCAGCCTTACTTTCCTTTTGTGCTTGCAAGGCCTCAAGCAAGTACGCCTCTGTTAAGGTTTGGGGTAAGCATCCTTCCCCATTTCTTTCCCTTATGACTTGATAGTGCCTATAAGACTTGCCATAATCCCAAATAAAACAAAAACAAGCCATCAGTAAAATCAAAACAGCGAGATAACTTATCACTTCTTTTTGAAAGGAAAAGACATAGGCAACAATCATAAACATCAATAACAGTCCACCTAAAAACACAAAATACGCCCTTTGTGTCCGTAGCCAAAAGGAAGTAAAGCAAAAAATTTCTTGTTTATTCATTGGCCTTTTCCCAACATATAGCCTACACCCTTTTTGGTCAAAATCAGTCCCTCTAGCCCCATCTCCCCAAGCCTCTTGCGCAAACGTGCCACATTGACACTTAGGGTATTATCATCTATAAAGACTTCACTATTCCAAAGTTCTTGCATCAAGGTATCTCGACTGACGACACTTCTGCTTTGCTCAAAAAGCACCCTTAAGATTTGAAATTCATTTTTGCTCAAAGTCTGACTCTCGCCTTGATAATGTACAGTCATCGCCTTAAGATCAAGCATAATGCCCTCATATTCCAGTAGGTTCATTTCGCCATTAAATTCATAAGAGCGACGCAAAAGCCCTGCCACCTTAGCCAAAAGGACACTCATTTCAAAAGGCTTAGTCAAATAATCATCGGCACCCATATTAATTGCCATTACAATATCCATGGGTTGGTCATGGGAAGATAAAAAGATAATTGGTATGGTGGACACTTTACGTATTTCTTGCGTCCAATAATAACCATTAAAAAAGGGTAAGGTAATATCCATAAGCACCAAGTGGGGCTTATACTGACTAAAAGTTTGTAAGATTTGATTAAAATCAATTACTATGGTCGCTTCATAGCCCCACTTTTCTAAATTTTTCTTAACCAAATGAGCAATCAGCTCATCATCTTCTACGATTAAAATCTTGTTCATCATTATCCTTTCTTGATTTTAGCAAATTGGTATCAACTTTTCGTCTTAGTGTATCTTGCTTTACAAAAAATAGCAAAGTCCATTATGATAGACCTATACCAAAGGAGGAATTTTATGAGTTTATTATTTTACGATGCCCTGCGCCTTGCACGCCAAGAAAAGCCCCTATCTCGTACCGCCATTATTGCCCTCCTTATGGCAAATGAAAAAGAAAGCTATGATCTTTTTGCCCTTGCCACTGAAGTCAGAAAAAATGCTATAGGGGATAGGGTCAACCTCAGAGGTATTATCGAGTTTTCCAATCACTGTCGTCAAAATTGCCTCTATTGTGGCTTGCGTCGAGATAACCATCAAGTCACACGCTATCGACTGGATTATGACACTATCTTAAATACTGCCAAGGAAGCAATCAAAGTCGGCTACCGCACCATTGTACTCCAATGTGGTGAAGATCCTAAGCTCGATAAGACACTTGTGGCTAAAATTGTATCTGAAATTCGCCAGCTTGGGGCAGCAGTTACCCTTTCTTGTGGAGAATGGGACGAAGATGCCTATAAGCTTTGGCGAGAGGCTGGTGCCAATCGTTACCTCATGAAACAAGAAAGTGCCGATCAGGCACTTTATGCTTATCTTAGACCAAACCGTACCCTAAAAGAGCGCCTGTCTCATCACCAAGTTTTGCGCCAACTAGGCTACCAAGTAGGGAGTGGCAGCATGGTTGGTCTACCTCATCAAACTTATGAAACTTTGGCAGATGACTTGTGTCTCATGCGTGATTATGAAATTGAAATGAGTGGCATTGGTCCCTTCATCCCTCACCAAGAAACCCCTCTAAAAGACACAAAAAAAGGCGACCCCCTCTTAACTTGTCGGATGGTCGCCCTCGCTCGTATCTTGATGCCTCTTTGTATGCTTCCTGCCACCACTTCTTTGGCTAGTCTCCACCCACGTGGAAAGGTGCTTGCCCTAGAAGCTGGTGCCGATGTCATCATGCCAAATATCTCACCTCAAGAAACACGGCAATATTATGAAATTTATCCCAATAAGCTCTCTTCCGAAAAGAGCATTAAAGAAACTTTTGATGATCATGTCCAATTGATTGAAAGCTGTGGACGTTTTGTGGCAAAAGATTTTGGTCATAGCCCAAAACAAACTTGGCTTGACTCATAGACTGACCTTGTCTTTTAATTTCTCATAAGTCTTGTCACCTATACCACCGACTTCTTTTAAGTCTTCTATCTTTTTAAAGCCACCATGACTTTCACGATAGGCGATGATATCATCTGCACGTTTATCGCCAATACTTGGCAGTTGTTTTAATTCTTCCTTTGTCGCTTGATTTAAAGAAATCTTATCGGTATTACTTTCTCCTTGAGGCAACGCCTCCTGCCCTACTGAACCAGAGGCTGGGGTTTCGCCTTTTTTAGGCACAACAATCTTTTGTCCATCAGATAAATAGCTCGCAAGATTTAAAAGATTAATATCGGCCTCTGTTTTAGGAAGCGCCTTTTCTATCGCTTGATAGATACGATCTCCCTCTTGCATTTCATAAACGCCAGGCTTTTCAACTGCCCCAGCGACATGAACGACGATAGTTTGATTGGCTATCGTCGTTTTTTGATTTGATAAATGAGCCTCGCCAACTTGATGAGATCGCTCATCTTCACTCGCTTGGCTAGTTTCAACAAGGTTTTGAGATTCATTGCTTCCCTCCCTATCTGTTTTTATCACTTTAACGACCTTACCATCAACTTGATCAAAGGCATCCTCTTCAAGATTTTGCCCTTGTCCCCATAAGTACCCAAAAGCAAATAGTACTAAAAAAATTGGTACGTACCAAAAATGTTTTACCCGCTCAAAGTCTATTTTAGGCATGGATTTCACTACCTTTATAATCACGATAAAGGGCGACCACTCGTCCTATCATCATGGCACTATCACTATAAATCGTCTCCCTTGCATTAAAAAAAGACATACTCTCTTCACCATGATGGTAGTGATATTTGGCACAGGCAATCTCATTGCCACTCAAGATGATAATCAAATCTTGGTCTTTTGCCTCTTGAGACTCTACAAACAAAAGATAGTCTCCAGATAAAACCCCTTCTGATACCATATCTTCTCCACTCACCTTTAGAGCAAAGCCTTCTTTTGCACCAAGCATTTGTTCTGGTAAATACAAATGTGCAACGATATTTTCTTTATCAAAAATTTGACTCCCTGTCATGGTACTGGTAATCACAGGAATCGTAACAATATTTTTTTCCTCTAGCGTTTCAAAATGATAAGGCTCTCCCTTGGCATTATAGACAATTTTGTAGGCACGAGATTTGCCATCTACCCTAGTTAAGAAACCTTTTTCAATGAGGTGGATCATATGGTAATGTATCGTGGAAACACTTTTTAAATCTGTCAATTCTGTCAATTCTTCATAAGAAGGTAAAAAGCCTTCTTTTTCATAGTAGGCAATAATCGCTTCTAAGATGCGTTGTTGTCTTAGGCCTATTTTCATCTTACTCCCTCCTTAACCTATAGTATACCATACCCCTGTATGTTAGACATCATACATTAAAGGGTTAGTTTTCTTGACTTTAAGACGGTCAATATCTATAATTATGAAGATACGCACGGATGATGTATGATAAAGGCAAGTCCTTTATGGGAGGTATAATAAATAATGGAAAAACATGTCATTTTGACAAAAGAAGGTAAAGAGAAACTTGAAAAAGAACTTCAAGAATTAAAAACTGTTCGTCGTAAAGAAGTCGCTGACCGTATTAAACAGGCAATAGACTTTGGGGACATCAGTGAAAACTCTGAATATGATGATGCCAAAAATGAACAGGCCTTTATCGAGGGTCGTATTCAAGAACTTGATATGATGCTTAGAAATGTCCAAATCATTGATGAAGAAATCACTCAAGCAGATGTCATTTCTATTGGTAGCACTGTCAGTGTCAGAGATATTGAACTTGATGAATTAGAAACTTATCGTATTGTTGGGACAGTAGAGGCCGATCCTATGCAAAATAAAATTTCTAATGAATCTCCTGTCGGGGCTAGTCTCCTTGGTAAAAGAGCTGGTGATATCGTCAATGTCCCTGCACCAATCGGCACCATCCAATACGAAATCGTTGAAGTACATACCAATTAGGAGAGAATTATGTCAAATAAAGTAGAAAGTGGCTTAAAGCAACTGATGAATGTTCGCCTTGAAAAAGTGGCTGCCTTAAAAGAAAAAGGTATTGATCCTTTTGGTGAACGCTACGAAATCACTCACCACATCAAAGAACTTCTTGATAATCAAGAAAAATTTATCCAAAGTGGTGAAGATATTAAAATCGCTGGGAGATTACTTGCTAAACGTGGTCAAGGTAAGGCTGGTTTTGCCAATATTACCGACTTAAGTGGCAACATTCAAATTTATTCCAAAATTGATGTCGCTGGAGAAGACAGCCATTGGCTTTTCAAAAAAGCAGACATTGGTGATATTTGCGGTATTCGTGGGAAACTCTTCATCACCCAAAAAGGTGAAACTACCATTGAAGTGTTGGAATATACCCACCTTTCCAAGTCTATCCGACCACTACCAGAAAAATTCCATGGTTTAACTGATGTGGAATTACGCTATCGTCAACGTTATGTTGACTTGATTATGAATAACGAAGTCAAACAAACTTTCGTTCTTCGTAGTAAAATCATCTCTGCCCTAAGAGAATATCTTGAACAACAAAACTATTTAGAAGTCGAAACTCCAGTCCTTCATACCATTGCAGGCGGGGCAAATGCTAGACCTTTTATTACCCATCACAATGCCCTTGATATGGATTTATACATGCGTATCGCTCTTGAACTCCACCTCAAAAGACTCATTGTCGGTGGCTTGGAAAAGGTGTTTGAAATTGGTCGTGTCTTTAGAAATGAAGGCATTGATACTAGACACAACCCAGAGTTTACCATGCTTGAAGTCTATGAAGCCTTTGGCGACTATGAAACCATGATGGATCTTTCAGAAAACATGATTCGATACGTTGCCGAAAAAGTCCTTGGTACCACCACTATTCTTTACGGTGATGATTATATCGATCTTGGTAAACCTTGGAAACGCATGAGTATGGCAGAAAGTGTCAACCTCTTTACTGGGGTGGATTATCATAGCGATATGAGTGATGAAGCCTTTGCCCAAGCAGCAAAAGAAGCAGGGGTAGAATTTGAAGATGGACTATCTCGTGGTAAAATCCTCGGTGAACTTTTTGACCAAAAGGTTGAACCTTATCTCATCCAACCAACCTTCATCACTGATTATCCCGTGGAAATCTCTCCACTTGCCAAACGTAAAAAAGACAATCCTAACCTAACCGATCGTTTTGAAATTTTTATTGTTGGTCGTGAACACGGTAATGCCTTTAGTGAATTAAATGATCCAATGGATCAACGCGCACGCTTTGAAGCGCAAATGGAAGCCAAACGCCAAGGCGATGATGAAGCCCATCCAATGGATGAAGACTTCCTCCAAGCCCTAGAATACGGCTTGCCACCTACAGGCGGTTTGGGGATTGGTATCGATAGATTGGTCATGCTCCTCACCAACCAACCATCTATCCGTGACGTCCTCCTCTTTCCAACATTAAAACATAAATAAGAAAAGCTGTGCTAAATGCGTTAATATCATTTGGCACAGCTTCTTTTTTTTGACAGTTTCTCTAATCTACCAATTCTCTCCTAGCCCTCTCCAAAGCAGAGCGATATATCATCTCTTAAATATGTCACTTTAGCCACCAAATAAGTGTATCACTAATAAAAAGGCGCAATAGCACATGCTATTTTTAATTCTTATAACGTGTCCGCCATTACCTCAAGTAACTTTTCGCCTTTGGACAAAAGTTCCTCAAGACTATAGTAACGGCTTCCTCTCATGACTTCTTTTCCCTGATAATAAAGGATTGTTGTAGGAACGCTAAAAACATTATTCTGAGCAGCAATAGCTTGAAAATCCTCTACCGGTATATAGCGGGCAGTGACATTAGGATGAGCATTAAGCCAATTATCTATTTTATATTTTATTGAAAAACATGGTGCACAAGAGTCTAAGCCAAATTGAAGAATTGTAAGACCATTGTTATTAATGATGTCATTTATAGCTTCATTTTTATCAAGATAGATCATATTGAGTAATCCCCTTTTTGTTTTAATACCTGCTCTACGCTTATTGCAAACTGATTGGAAAAATTAAGGCGACAATGGTTTTAAGCTCAATATTAGACTATAAAAACAGCTGTATCAAATGATTTTACTCATTTTGACACAGCCGTTTTTTATTCGTAGGTTCTTTTTTTGTTGTATTTATTACGTTCTTGAGCATTAAGGAAACGCTTTCTTAGGCGCAAAGCCTTAGGCGTGACTTCTAGGTATTCATCATCATTTAAGAAAGATAAACACTGTTCTAGAGACATATCCTTAGCGCCCTTAAGTTGAATGGTATCATCTTTGGCAGCAGAACGAATATTGGTGAGTTTTTTACCCTTACAAACATTGACTGCCAAATCTTGGTCACGGTTGCTCTCGCCTATAATCATACCTTCATAAACATCTAGACCTGCCCCCACAAAGAGTGTGCCTCTTTCTTCAGCAGATTTTAAGCCATAGGCTGTCGTTGTTCCATTTTCAAAGACAATCAAGGCACCACTATGTCTACCCTCGATTGCCCCACTAAATGGACGATAATCTTCAAAGGTTGCATTCATAATGCCATAGCCATGGGTTTCGGTCAAAAAGATGGTTCTAAAACCAACCAAACCACGAGATGGAATAATATATTCCAATCTTGTTTGTCCATTGCGTGAACTCATATTCTTCATTTCACCACGACGCTTACTCATGTGTTCCATAATGGCACCCATATATTCTTCTGGCACATCAAGGGCAACATATTCATAAGGCTCAAGGGTTTTACCCTCTTCTTTTTTAAGAATAACTTGAGGCATGGACACTTGGAACTCTATCCCCTCGCGACGCATTTTTTCAATCAAGA
>CALIQN010000107.1 GCA_938044045.1 uncultured Peptococcaceae bacterium | reverse complement strand
ATAGGCTTTAGGCTCATCTCTTAAAAAACCACTAAACTTTCTTAAGTTGGTGGCATCTCCTGTCTCACTCCCAAATGCCAACCCTTTTAACTCACCAGTTGCCAAAAGGCTCTTTATAGCACCTTGAGCAAAATATTGAAGCGATGCTGTGGCATAAACTTGTGGTAACTCAAAAACAAGATCACAGCCACAAAGTAGAGCAAATTTTGCTCGTGTCCATTTATCATAAAGACATACCTCACCACGTTGTGAAAAAGCACCACTCATAATCACTGCCACTACAGCATCTGGATGTTTATCTTTTAGAGCATCAATTAGTCTTTTATGTCCATTATGAAAAGGATTAAACTCTGCAACAATTCCAAATAATTCCATCTTGACCTCCTAAAGCAAGGTTGCCTTATCATGACTCAACCAGTAGAGCCAGACTTCCTTAACAGGTTTTTGAAACGCTTCTTCCAATGCCATTTTGTATAATTCCATCTGTTTTTTATAAATATTGATGTTAATTCTCCGATCTGTTTTAAAGTCCAATAAAATTAACTGACCCTCTTCTTCAAAAAAAAGATCAATCTGTCCATCTACCCCACTATTTTCATAAAGCATGGTAAAACTTGCCTCTCGTCTCACCAAATCTTTACTTTCTGCTACAATAATCCGTCCTGCTAAAGGACTGGCATAAAAGGCTAGAATTCGCTTGATAGGAAGCGTAGTTTTTTCTTCTACAGTGATAAAGTTTTTATTGACTAAATTTTCTAAGTGTGTCTCTAAGCTTGCTTCATCTAACACCTCTAAAGGTAATAAGGCCATCACCTTATGAAAAAGTGTCCCTTTTTGTGCAGGTGAAAGTGCTTGTTCATTTAAAAGAAATTTTGGTGGAGGGATAATTTCTTTCTCTTTTTTTGTTGAAACATGAGCAGATACCTGAAACTCATTAAGGTAGACTTGATAACTATCCTTTTTTAAGTCAGATACCGTTCGTTTAGCAGGTTTTCTCGTCTCTTCTTGATAAGGATAGTGGTAATAAAGCTTTGCCGTAATGTCTTTTTCTAGTGCGTCTTCATACCTTAGGGCTGCTACAAGTTTTTCTTTACTTTCTGATAATTCTACATCATCTTCTGCTAAACAAAGCACCTTCTCACCAGAGAAGTAATCTGACTTTGGTAGATCATTGTCCCCACTAAATACTATCTCACCCACTTTATCTTTTGCCAAAATCAAAAGTAGCCATTCCAAATAACTATTTGCCTGATATAAGCCAAAAAGCGTACTCTTATCAAGGGCGTTGGTAAGGGCTTTTTCTTTATCCGAAACTTTTCCAAACCAATGTAATTCTTTAATCGGACGGGTAAGCGCAACATATAAGAGTCTAACTTCTTCTGATTTTGTCAAAGCACGCTGATAAGTCGCTAAGATACGCTTTTCAAAACTTTTATGATAAGTCTTTGTCTCTAAATCCACCACATTCATTGCCATACCTAATTTGCTTTCCAAAACAAGGCTTGAGCTACTCTCTTTAAAATTAAAGCCCTTTGCAGTATCTGCTAAAAATACCACAGGAAATTCCAAACCTTTACTTTTATGAATACTCATAATACGTACACAGTCATCTGCTTCAGATAAGGTCATTGCTGGCGAAAGCGTATCTGCCTTTTCTTTGACTAAAGTATCCGCATAGGCCAAAAAACCTGTTAAACCTAAATGAGAAAAACCATCATACTCTTCCATCAGACCAACAAAAGCTTTGACATTTTCATAACGTGCTTGTCCATTTGAAGATGCAAGCAGATAGGCGCCATAGCCACTTTCTTCTAAAAGATAACTACCCGCCTCAACCAAAGGCAAGTCACGAAAAATACGTTGCCAATGACTCAATTTGTCTTGAAAAGCCAAAAGTCTTTTGCCAAGAGCAAGCTCATCTGAAAAATACACCATCGCCCCATAAAAGCTACTATCTGGTGCGCCAACACGTACCTTTGCCACATCTAGTTCATCAAAACCACCAAAGGGAGAAAGAAGCGTTGCAATTAAGGTTTCATCCTGACTCGCATTAGCAATACACTTTAAAACTTCAAGAAAACGCTTAACTTCTACATTTTCAAAACTAACTGTCGAGTTATCTGTAAAATATGGTATCTCTGCTTGCTTGAATACTTCCTCAAAGACCTTTAATTTTGCCCTAGGCGAGCGCAATAAAATCGCAATATCTCTATAAGCATAACCTTTTTGATGCATTTGACCAATTGTCTTAGCAATTTCTATGACTTCTTCATCGTACTCACTTTCTTCATCTTTTTCTACCAAATGCAAGGTAATGGGAATTTTCTCTTCTCTCTCTTCTTTACCTGCGATGAGGGCTTGACCTTCCTCAGTGTAGTCAACCTCACCTAAATCCTCCATCATAAGATTACTAAAAATAAAATTTGCAAAATTTAAAATCATTGGCTCTGAACGAAAATTTTTGGATAAAAAAATCAAGGCACCTAAATCTTGATTTTCTCTATAAGCCTTATAACGTGCGTTAAATATAGAGGGATCTGAAAGACGAAAACGGTAAATCGCTTGTTTAACATCACCAACAAAAAATAAATTATTTTCCCCTTGTAAAGCACAAACAATCGCTTCTTGAATAGGATTGGCATCTTGGTATTCATCAAAAAAAATGTAACAAATACGCTCTTTAATGCTTTTTTTAACCTTATCATCTTTTAAGAGTTTTAGCATTAAATGCTCGATATCACTAAAATCAAGCATGTTTTCCTCTTTTTTCAAAAGTGCATAGGTAGCTTGATATTCATTTGTTAAACGAAGCAAAGTCAAAAAATAAGGATAGAGTATTTTTCTATCTTCTCTTATCTTCTCTACATCCAAATCTTTCACCAAATCTTGTAAGTCTTTAACACCTTTCTTAAGCTCATTATCACGTAAGTTCTTAAACGATTGATAAACATGACTATACATCTCTTTGTAGGCTTTGGGTGCCGTTGCTAAACGTGAAAAACTCACCTTACTTAAGGCATCAAGATAAGTTTTAATATCTTGATTAAGTGCTTTTTTTAACATCTCTATGACTTCTTGATCCAAAAGTAAGGTCTTAAGATGAGCTTGAGTGGCTTCTAGAGGCAAGGTGTCATTGAGACAAATGCCCATCGCTTTTAAAGAATCCTCTAATCTATCTATCTGCAATTGACTTGTTTTAACTAAAAAGTGAAAAAATGTATCTTCTTCGCTAGGATTTTGATAGACTTTTAAGGTATTTTTTAACCAAGTGTCTCCATCAACAATACCGCTCAAAAAATTGGTCAAATCAAAAATCATATCAATCAGTTTTTTATCGCTTCTATGTCCACCATAGGCACGTACAAAATCCAAAAAAGCTTCATCTTCAGCTTCATACGCTTGACTTAAGACTTGATCTAAAGCTTCATTTTTTATAACAGCTTCTTCACTGCTACTCAATAGTCCAAATTTTGGCGATAAATCCAGTAAATAAAAATACTCTCTTAAGATATTAATACAAAAGGCATGCATGGTGGAAATATGGCATTCTGAGAGTTGATATAACTCTTTTTGTATGAACTCGCTTTTCTCTGGATACGCCAAAATCGCTTCTTGCAAAGCCTTTTCTAGCCTTGCTCTCATCTCTCCCGCAGCTGCTCTGGTAAAGGTCACTACCAACATATTTTTTAGAGAAATCCCATCACTGACAACCATATCGACAATGCGATCTACCAAAACCCTTGTCTTGCCAGAACCAGCCGCTGCAGAGATAAGCATATCTCTGCCACGCATCTTGATGCCCATTTCTTGTTCTTTTGTATAATTAAACATCCTCCTTTTCACCTCCTACCATCTTATCTAAACTTGCCCAATCCATTGGTTCAACCAAACGATAAGCCTCACTCGTATTTGGTTCAAAGGCACAGATGGCCTTGTAAGTGCAGAATGTGCAAGCATCATCCTTATTTGTCTGATAAGGAAAGACCTTAATATCCCCTTGATACATTGCCTCTAAATTCTCTATCGCTCGATGTTTGGCATGGTCTAATAAATAGGTGAGCTTATCAGTAGATAAGACATTATCTTTTTCTATCACATCTTTCTTTCGTCCATAAAAACGTAAAACTGTTGGATTTTTTTCATCATAATTTACATCAATGGCTTTTAAAATTTCTGGTTTATTGATCACTAAACCGTCAAAGAGAAGTGTTTTTTTAAAAGCCTGTAAAATTTTTTCTTTTTCCCTAAAATCCACTTCTAAAAGCTCATCAGATAAATGAAGATAAAAAGCACCTGCTGCCTCATCTTGATTTTGGCTTGCTGCCATAAGGTAAAGCATCAACTGTAAGTCCAAACCATCCAAAAGTTTAGAAAGGTCTATTTCTTTTTTACCAGTTTTGTAATCAATTACTATAACAGCAGAGTTTTCACCAAAGGTCGCCTTATCTATTCTGTCAATAAAGCCTTCCAAGGCAATAACCTCCTCACCCAATTGAAGATAAATCGGAGGTAAACTCCCTCTTTGGCCAAAGTGAACTTCTTGTCCAACCTGCCTAAATTGGCTTGCCTTCATCTGCTCAATAATCCCTAACATTAAATCGTAAAGATTTTCTTTACTACGTTTTAAAAAAAACTGATTTCTTGGTGAAGATAAACGATGATGTTCAAAGCGTGCCTTAGCACCATCCTCAAGAACAGTCTGTAAAAATGCCCTTAAAGCTTCTTCACTCAAGGATTCAAGGGTAGCATAATTTTCCTGAACGTACCTTCCAAAAGCTTCAATCCCATCATGAATAAAAGAGCCTAATTCTCGTTTTTCAATATCATAAGTTTCTGGGGTCTTTGGTCTTAGGCCATAACGTATAAAATGAGAAAATGGACAAGCTCTGAATTTTTCCAATTGGCTAATGCTCATTTTCATCTGTGCTTTTGAAAAACTACGGTAAAGCTTGCAAGTGATATCTTGAGAGAGGTTAAATCTTCTATTATCTCCATTATAACCTTTCTTGAGAAAAGTTGCTTTTTGCACATCATTTTTAATAAAGCTCTGATAAAAGGCATAATAGTACTGCCCATCTTCCACACTTAGTTCACCTTTTTGATAGGCACGCAGATTTGCCATCGTCTCAGCCAAAGCACGAGGTGGAGAATAAACTAAACTCTCTTTGGTATAATTGAGTGAGCTAGATACCTTAAGCGTAGGATAAATCTGCATTAAGCGCTTGATAATAAAAGCAGGATGCATACTTTCTCCTTTAGTGGAATTTAAAGCATAACTCAAGTAAAGCCCTTCTTGTCCCCTAGTCAAATTATCATAAAGCGCAAGACGCTCACTTGCTTGTTTGTACTCACTACCCAAGACCACCTCAAAGCCTTTATTCGCCAAATAGTTTTCTTCCTTAGTGCCAAAAAGTCCCTGTTGTTCAAAATTTGTCGGATAAAAGGCATCTGTCAATCCAAGTATCATCTGCCAAGCCACATCCATAGAACGAATATGCCCCAACTCTCCTACCAAGACTTGATCTTGTGCCGGTGGTAAAAGACCTACTTGCAAGGTCTCTAGCCCTTCAAGAAGAATGGTGGCAAAGGTTTTAAAGCTTACCTTTTTTTCACCTAGAGACTCAACCAGTTCATCTAAAATAGTATTTAATGCCTTAAAAATAGCCTCATTTTCTTCCTTGAGATTAGCTCGTGTGCTATTTTCTTCCCAAACATCCAGTGCCAATCTAAAATGTTCATCTATGATTAATTGGTAAAACTGCTCCGCAAAAGTTCTAATACTCGCCTTCTTACGACTGATCTTATAAAAATTTGCAAAACGTTCACTTAAATGTACACTCACCTTTTGTGCCAATAAGGCCTCCCGCTGATAATAAGTCTTGTCCTTTCTATTTTCATAATATGATTCATCAAAAATATAATTTTCTTCAGAAAAAAACGCCTTGCCCCTTAGTTTGCGACGTTTGACATAATTTTCAAAGGCAAGGATTTCCTCCTCATCCAAAAGAAAAAAGTTTGATCTTAAACAAGCCATCACTTCGACTAGTCTTAAATCATAGGCCAATAGGTTTAAACTATTGGCAAAATATTTGCCTAGAGGATGATGAATGGCACTTTGTCTTTCATCAATAAAAATAGGCAGTTGGTAGCTTGTTGACAATCTTTTTAACAAGGGAAGATAGGTCTTGGCATCGGTCACAACGATAGCAAAATCTCGATATTTTTTATCCTTTTCAATTACCTCTCTACGAATGAAACTCAAGGCCTCATGGACTTCATCTTCCATCGTAATCCCTTGAGTCAGATAAAGATTTTTAGGGGGCGTCTGTCCTTTATCCTTCTTGTAAGAAAACAGTTCACTCGCTCTCTCTCCACCTAGACAATGACCTTCTGGCTCATCAAAATAAGTCATTTCAAGACGATTTTTAGCTAGACGATTCAGTTGTTTATAGGTTGTGATACTCGCTTGAAAGAGATGTCTTTGGGGATGAAATGGTAGCTCTAAAACAGCCTTATCGCCAATCAAACTCACCACGATTGAAACACCTAAGTTTTCTAAGGCTTCTAAAACTTCATATTCCAACTGATTGAAGCCTAAAAAGCCATCAATATAAAAATAGGTCTCTTTTAACCAAGAGGCTTCAGCTAAATGACTTGTGAGGTACATCAATTTTTGTGCCGTATCCAAATAAATTGATGTCACTTCTTTTTCATACAAGGTATAAAGAAGACTTAAATCTTGTAATTTAAAGGAAAAAAGCTCGCCTAAATTTTCATCCTTTAGCAAGTTTTCTAAAGTATCCGCTGATAATTTACCTAGACGTAAAGTTTCAAAGAGTTCAAGCAAGCGATTAATCATGCCACTTGGCCCTAAAGCATCTTTAAAAATATGTAAGTTGTCATTGCTCTCTAATAAAATACTGCGAAGCAACATCGCTCGCCCTGTTTCTAAAATAGGAATATGACCATCGCCACCTAGACGCTCGCTTACTTCTCTAGATAGCGACGTAAATGAATGAACACGTATATCAAAGACAGCTTTTTTTTCTAACGTCCTTAAAAGGGCTAAGTCACTTTCCATCGTAAATTGTTCAGGAACAATCAAATAAGCACGTTCACCACGCCTATCATGTGCTTTTAATGCTTCTCTAATATAACGCCTGTTGTGACTACTTGACTTTGAAACAATCGCTTCCATACTTAACCCTCCTTTGGGCATATTATACCATGAGAAGCTCTTACTAGTCCTAAAAAATATCGCTTATGTTATCCTTTATCACTCACGTTACAAAGTGCTATTTCTTTTAATCCTCTATCATAAAGAAAGGTGAGATACATCTCCCCACTGATGTTTTGTACCTGATGTTTGCTCATCCCTCTAGGAAAGGCAAGATCAAAATACTCACCTGTCGTTAGTGAAAAAAGTTTTTGTTTTCCCTTCCAATCATCATTTTTAAAAAGAGGGGTCAAAATAACATAATTCGAATTGGTAAAGTGTCCATTAACCCCACCTTTTTTACCAGATATTTTTAAATTATCAGATTCTAAAAATGTTTCCAGCACTTCTCCATCTACTGAGATTTTTGCTAGTGCATAATA
The DNA here is from genome assembly GCA_938044045.1 of uncultured Peptococcaceae bacterium. Classification (GTDB taxonomy): domain Bacteria; phylum Bacillota; class Peptococcia; order Peptococcales; family Peptococcaceae; genus CALIQN01. The sequence goes on along the minus strand of CALIQN010000107.1, from coordinate 7,159 downwards.
ATCCATGCCCCATTTATTAACTGACGTCGTACTTTCACCTGAAATAAAAGCATAGATTTCTTGATTTGATAATTTTAAGCTATCTATTTTTGGGGTATTCTCTGTGCTGTCATCGTGGTGTGTCAATCCTTTTTTATCGATACTTGAAAAAGAGAGCCACTCAGCATGTTTTTTGGCAACATCAAGTTCTAAAAGTGCAAAATACCTTGCATCGCCATAATAAACCTCATTTTCAAAACACACTGGTATCAATGCACCATCAGAAACTACCTGAAAATATCTCTGCTGTGCTTTTTTAGGTATAAGACTATTATTTATTCCTATCACTTCAGGTGAAAGAAATTCACCAGTATAATATTCCAGTTGTTTGCTTTTTTGTATAATACCAAAGCCCTCTTCAAAAGAGAAAAGTACAGGATAATTTCTTCTTTCATCAGAACAATCATCAATCACTATTTCCCTAATCCCTGAAGTAGATAAGATTAAAGCACAGTACTGATCACAAGCTTCTAGATTACTTGTCAAAACCACTGCCCTGCCATCACTAAGGAAGGCTGAACTATGAACAAAACTATATTTTTTAGGCAAGACCCATTTTTGTAAAAGACTGAGTTTTAACTTTTCCATCATGTCATCTCCAAATAACTTAACCCTGTTTTTTTAATAAGAAATAATAGATTTATCCTTTCATCAACTACTCTATATAATACTATTTTTCACGTTATTTTGCTTACCTTCATTGATAATGAGGATTAAATTCCTTGCCATGGTAAAATGATTCATCTTTATCACTTCTTTTATTAAAATAAGTACTTAAACATAATAAAGCACAACTAGAAAAATGCATGTTTTTTACTTAATAAAAGAGAATAAAACCATCCGTTTTGATATTGTCATCAGCTTTAATGCAAAAAATCGCAATGTAGTCTATCAAGAAGTCTTTGCAGATGTACAAAGGGCTTTTAGCTACAAACTACCAGGGATATCGATTTTTCAGAAGAATAATGATAAGTCTTCTTACTACCTCAACCATAATATGATAAGCCCCTATTTATGTACGAGTACATAAATAGGGGCTACATTAATTTACTTACATTCTTTTTTCATGGCAAAATAGCCAAACAACAGCACCACTGGAATATAAAAGCCAAAACTCAAGACAATACTCAACCATATCCAGCGAAATGCCTTATCTCCTCCTTGGTTCGCACTACGATAAAATAATAGGATAATCAATAGACCTAAGAGGACAAAAGGAATGTTGTGATAGATACCCTATATAAAAAATGACTTCGATAATGCCTTCCATAGCTTATCTCCTCTTTTCCTAGGTTATTTTCTACCTTTAGTAATAGCCACTGCTCTAAAAAAGTTAATACCAAATAGCACTCCTGCCAATAAAAGCGAACCGCCTAGTCCAGTGTAAAAAATGGCAATAAACTGCTCTGGTGCCAGTCCACTTGTCCGTAAGTAGATGCCTCCAGCAATCATCACTGCCATGATGGCAAAAGCTTTTCTATCAAAGAATTTTAAAAAAAGTGACGTTCCTACTGATAGCCATTAATCCTTGTCATATGCTTTTTGACCAGCTTGCCAAAAATAAAGAGTTGAAAGATGATAAAAACCAATGCGCTCAAGCAGTAATTCAATACATCTCTATAGTCGGGATAGGCTAAAAGTCCGATGCAAAGGATATTGAAACCTGCTATATTCCAGACAAGACAGGCAATTAATAATAATGGCTTCATCATTCTTTACGCCATAAAAATGGGTACCAAGCCATAGCAATAGCTTAGTACCCATCTTGTCATAATTATTTTTATGCTAGCAAAGCTTTTGCCGCAGCAGGAAGGCTAGCAAGGTCTGCTTCCTCTGGCGTCCATTGGATGCGTATATTTTCTTCAATCACATCAAAACCTGCTTCTTTTAACTTTTCTTCCAAACGCTTGACACTCTCACCACTCCAACCATAACAACCAAAGGCTAGTGCTTTTTTATTTTTGAACTTCAATTGCTTCAAAAACTCTAACCAACCTGCCATAGAGGAAAGATAACTATTAGAAACGGTAGGGCTACCCACAGCGATAGCACGAGACTTAAAGACTTCTGTCATAATTTCATTTTTATCTGCTTTAGCGAGGTTAAAGACTTTGACAACTGTATTTGGGCTTTCCTTATGCAACTCGGTTGCAAGGGCATTTGCCAACTTGGCAGTGCCTTCCCACATCGTGTCATACACCACAGTGACTTGATCCTCTTGATAGGCCATCGCCCATGTTGCGTACAAATTGACAATCTGTAAAGGGTCATTACGCCAAATCGCACCATGAGATGGGGCAATCATTTCAATTGGTAAATTAAATTTGCCAATTTCTTCTAATTTCTTTATGAGAATAGGGGCAAAAGGATTGAGAATATTGGCAAAGTACTTCATGGCTTCTTTATGAAGCAAGCATTGGTCTGCCTTGTCATTAAATAGCTCCTCCACTGCATAGTGTTGGCCAAAGGCATCATTGGAAAAGAGGATATTGTCCCCTGTCAAATAAGTTGCCATAGAATCTGGCCAATGAAGCATCTTCATTTCCACAAAAATCAACTGCTTACCATTGCCAATATCTACAGTATCGCCTGTTTTGACCACATGAAAATTCCAACCACGTTTACCATATTGCCCTTCGATACTCTTGACTGCATTTGCTGTACAATAGATTGGGGTATCCGGTATCTTTTCCATCAAGGCAACAAGGGAACCAGAATGATCACACTCCCCATGATTGGCAACAATGAAATCAATTTTATTAAGATCAATCTCTTTTGCTAAGTTTTCCACAAACTCAAATTGATGCGGTAACCAAACGGTATCAATAAGGACAGTTTTCTCTTCCTCAATGAGGTAGGCATTTTGACTAGAGCCATTCTTGATAGAGTAATCCTCACCATGAAACCACTCTAACACCCAGTCAATATAGCCTAACCAACTCACATTACCTTTGACATGTTTTCTCATAATAATAGCCTCCTTTTATATAAACTCTACTGAATCAATACACTAACGATTTTTCTAATACTATTTTTAGCAAAAATCGCTATCTTTGTATGTTGTAATAACAACATTTAATGAAAATCCTCTTACACATAAAGGCACACTCAATTTCTTGAGTGTGCCTTTGATTGCTTCAAGTTTTTATTTCCAAGCATTTTGATAAATGGTTAAGTAGTCCTCATCAGAAAGAGGAAGCGGATTGGCACTATCATCCCCACCAATAATTTTATGGAGTTTTGCTGGATAGAGCTTTAGCTCTTCTTTGGTGATACCTTCATCACTCATTTTGAGCTCACCACAACCAATCGCAATGATTAACTCATCCAAAGCCTTGATAAAGTCCTTGCCAGAAGTTGGATTTTCCACACCCATAGCCTTTGCCATCTTAATCATCGGCTCTTCAGCAGCCTTTCTTTCAGCAAAGAAATCATAGTAGGCATGCGCAATCATGATAAGCCCAGCACCATGAATCAAATCTGGATGGAAGCTACCCATCGTATGCTCAATACTATGCCCAGAAGTACACAACATATAATAGCCCGCAAAAGTATTTGCCAAAGCCATATAGCCTCTAGCTTCTTTATCGTTGCCATCTTTGACCGCTCTTGGTAAATACTTGGCAACGTATTCAATTGTTTTTAAGGCAAACATCTCTGCCATAGGGTGAACATTTTTATTGATAACAGTTTCAGAAGCATGGAAAAAAGCATCCATCCCTTGATAAGCTGTGAATTTTGGTGGTACAGTCATCATCAAATCACTATCGACGATGGAAAGTGTTGGGAACATAGACACATCAAAAATTGCTGTCTTTTCATCGGCTTCATCATCAGAAATAACAGTCGCTGTGTCAACTTCACTCGCTGTCCCCGCACTTGTCGTGATACAAACAATAGGAATAGCAGGATGTTCAGGTGCTTTCTTTCCGCCAGTGACAGAAAGAGAATAATCCCAAATATCACCATCATTGGCAGCCATAAGGGCGATACACTTTGTACAGTCCATCACTGAACCACCACCTAAGGCGATAACAAAGTCACAACCATTGTCACGTACAGCCTTTGCACCATCCATGACATTTTGTCTTGTTGGGTTGGCACGAATGCCCTCAAAAAGGACATGATCAACGCCCGCCTTGTCGAGTTCTTTTTCTAGACGTTCAAGGTAGCCGTGTTTTTTGACAGATTGCCCACCTATCGCAATTAGTGCTTTTTTGCCTGGAAGCGGTTCAGCATGAAGATCATTGAGTCGTCCTGCCCCAAACAATACCTTTGTTGGTAAAAAGAAATTAAAATTGTACATCTAAAATACCCCCCTATTTTTTCATGCATTTGTAAATCAACAAATACATCTATTATTATCATAAACTTTTTTTATAAAAATAAACCATTTTTTTGAAAAAAATCCCTTAAAATTTCTTCATATGTAAAAACTTATAACTACTTATTCTAATTTGCTCTGTTTATAGCCAACAAAAAAGCACCCCTAAGGGTGCTAATCTGTTAGTGCTTTTATTATCATTGTGCCTGTTGACGTAAATGGCGCAAGTGTTCTCGAATACTTTCCACCTTGGTAATCGCTTCTTTCACTTGTTGTTCTGCTTCATCAATACGGTCTTGTACAAATAAATCTGCAAGTAAGCCGTCAAAGAAATAATCGGCAAAAGAAAGAAAATCAGAGACCGTAAAATCTAGATTTATCTGATAATCCACATCCTTAAGCTCTTGACTAAGCTTTTCTAGGGCTCCTTTGGCCTCTTCCATATGGGCTTGGGCATCGTCCATGTCATTGTGCTTGATTAAGGTTGAAATCAAGCCCCCGCCCAAAATATCAAACATACCCCAACTACTTGCACTATCCAAGTCACTTTCTGCCTTGCGCAAAGAGTCTAGGGCATAGTCTGCTGCCTCTAGTGCCTCATCAATTTCTTGTTCAAACGCCATCTGACTCATCCTCTCTCATTGATATGCCTATGGTTCCTAGGTTTGATGGGTATCATTTTCACTTAATTTATCGTAACACTTCGCTCTAAAAGGCACTAGAGTAATTTGCTTCTACAAAGCCTTCTTTGGACAAATATTGACACATTCAAAGCATAAAATACACTCAGTACCGTTTTCTCTCTTTCTTGAGTTATCCGTCATATCGACATTCATCGGACAGACACGTCTGCACTTGCCACAGGAGATACACTTGCTGGTATCGCATTTGATACGTAAAAGAGAAAAATAGCTCATTGGCTTTAAAAATACAGTAATTGGACAGATGTATTTACAAAACGCCCTATTATCTTTAAAAAGAAAGGCTAAGGCAATCCCCACAAGGTAATACAGTACATTGCCAACAATAAACGCCCAAAATATAATCTCCTCCATGTGATTGACCTGTGCTAAAAAAAGCGTCACGACAAAACCAAATGAGGTAAGAAAAACCAAATACCTTATCCATTCCAACCTTTTTCTTCTAGGTTGCTCAGGCACTTTATAGGGCAAAAAATCCAGCACCATGGCTGTCCAACAGGCATAACCACACCAACCCCGTCCAAAAATCAAAGGACCAAATAGCTTGGCAACAGCGTAATGAATGGTCGCTGCCTCAAAAACACCGAGAAACAAATAATACCAAAAGCCCTCTATCTGCATATTTTCTTGACGGATAAGCCCTAAATAAAATAGCATATACATGCCCACCAAGAGCTGAGTCACTCGCCTTGCGTGGGGATATTGTTTGATGTAAAGCACAATACCCAAGGCTAGGGCAATACCAATGTAACTGAAATTGAACAAATAAAATAGATTATCTTTACTTAGCCATAGCGTTAGGGCTATAGCTTCAAATATCGTCAACATCATGACCGGTAAGAGATACTTTTTCATCACTTATTGCCCTCACTTTCTTACTGTTTTCGCTTGTATCTAGCGAAATATTGTAACACAGGTATTACATTATCGCACGATTTTTCCTCATCCTCTGTCCAAATCCCCATACTAAAAAGCACCTCACTAAAAGTGTTATCTGCTTAAAGTGATGTGCTTTTGGTAGCGAATGCCACTCTTTTCCTATACCTAGCATGCTTTAATCGTCATCAAGCTTTCATAAAATACTGATATGCAGTCATTTCAATTGCGCCAGAGTCATTTAGCTGACTCATCTCGTCATCAAATAGCTTATAATTCACTTGTTTGCCTCCCAATGAAGCTTCCCCATCCAAGGCAAGAAGTAAATTGTAATAGGTCTCGTTTAAAACCAAATTAAGCAGCGTATAGAGCGCCTCTCTATCTCCCCCATCCTCTAGCAAGTGATTGAGTTTGCTACCGACTTCAGTTGTACACCTTTCATCAAAGTACTGTTTTAAACTCGCTTCTTTCTCTGTAAAACATAATTTTACAAATTCTTCTCCTGTCATTTTATTGCCCCTCTTATCAGCTTTGAACAAAATAGCCTCAGGAATACTGCCAAAACCCAGCAATCACCTCACCACTATCCTCATGCCTATAAAGATACAACGCCCCATAGCCAAAAATATAGCTTACATTCAATAAATCATCTGGATAATAATCTTCATCTATCTGAAGAAAAAACCGATAACCATCTTTTTCTAATTGTGCACTATAGTATGCTTCATCTTGTATCAATGCCGGTATATTTGCTTTGGTAATAAATTCAAATGTGCCATCTACCTGGTTATAGCCTGTAAGATAGGCTTTAGTTATCCCTTCTAAGGTATAGGCGTCATCATCACTTTCCTTGGAAAAATCATGGGAAAAAACTTTTACCGAGCAATTTGGATAGATACTGTTATCGAGCATGACCTCATAATCAGCAGGAATAAAAATGGAGAGAAAGGTCTGAGGCTCATCTGGATTTTGAAATGTCATATAAAAGCGATAAGCCTCAATATCCTCTTTCCTAGCAAGAAATACAGCAGGGATATTGCCCCCAATTCTACCTATGATTTTGTCTTCTGCTTTGGGGCTAATTTTAACAATCTGGTTCATGGCTCTCCCTTTTCTCAAGAAATGCAAAAATATCCTCTGCTTCCTTTGTCATCTCCAATGACCCCAAGGCACCCAAGTCATTGGAAAAAATTGCCTCATTATCTGGCGTATCGGTCTT